>CALGOD010000721.1 GCA_937957845.1 uncultured Nocardiopsis sp. | reverse complement strand
CCCACACGGGTGGCGGGCACCAGGTCCAGGGCGGCGCGGGCGTCGAAACGACGCAACAGCGCGCAGTAGGCGTCGGCGGCCTCCATGAGCAGCAGGTCCGTGGCCGCCCCCGGCTGGACGGTGCGGCGATCACTGCTGAGCGGAAAGGTACCGATGAGGATGGCGGGCAGGTCGAGCCCGGTGTCACTGGGCGTGGGCGCGTGGACCACGGCCTCGACGTCGGCGGGGAGCGCGGCGACCGTACCATCCTCGCCCACGGGAACGGCCCAGGTCAGCGACCATGAGACACGCTCCCGCTCTTCGAGGGGACGGTCGGCGAGCAGCGCGGGGTCGAAGTCGCCCGACCGGCTGAGGACACGCCAGGAGGTGACCCGAGAACCCTGCGGTCCCTGGTGGCCGATGACCAGGTCGGCTGCTCCGGTGGCCTCCTCCCGGGTGAGGACGCGCTCGGTCCCCTCCACGTCCACACGGACCTCGGCGAGACCGGGCAGGGCCAGGAGGAGGGCCTCCCCGGTGCGTTCCAGGAGCTGCCGCACCCGGTCGCGGGCGGAGTCGTCGCGCAGCACCAGGGTGACGACGGTGTCGTAGTCGGCGTCCCCCTTGCTGTGCGCGGGGAAGGGCAGGCGCAGCATGGGCACGTGCCCCGAACGGCGCGCGACCTCCTCGGCGAGATCTTCGTGGGTGCCCTCCTCGGCGAGCAGTCCGTCGACGGCGGCACGCGCGGCCTCGGCGCTGAAGCGGACGGCGGAGCCACCGGAGTCGATGGTGACGTCGTCGCTGAGCGCGGCCACGGCCGAGAAACCGACACCGAAGCGCCCCGCGGTGCCGTGATGGTCTCGTTTGGTGGAGGCCCGCAGTGTGGAGAGCGACTCCACTCCCTCCGACGTCAGCGGGGCACCGGTGTTGGCGGCGGTCAGCCGATGGCCGGACAGCGCCAGGCGCAGTCTTCCCGCGGTGCCCGCGCGAAGGGCCGCGTCGGCGGCGTTCTGCGCGAGCTCGACCACGACCCGGTCGCGGTAACCGCCGAGCGCGAAGTCCTCCTCCGCGTTGGCGTCCTCCCGGAACCGGGCGGGCGCGTCGGCCCACGCGGCGAGTACGCGCCGACGTAGTTCGGCGGTGTTGTGGGGATCGGCCACCGGAACGGTCAGCGGCTCGGCCATGGCGATTTCCTCCTGCGCTGCGGGCAAGGCCCGGCACGGTGCACCCGGGGGGATGCAACCGACATTAGCCCCCCAGGGGACCGTAGGCCGACCGTACGGCGCGACGACGTGCTCAGGAGTCGGAGGAGATCAGTTCGAGCTCGGCCGTGTCGTCGAAGACGATGTGGTCGTAACCCATCTCATCGATGACCGGACCGACCGGTTCGCTTCGCACCTCGGGTCGACGCACCTCGGAGTGGGCTCCGCATCCGTGGTCGAAGGAGACCACCTTACCGTCGTCGGGCGCGTACTCGTTGGCGCACACACCGAACATCTGACGTAGCCCGCCGGCCAGCGGGGTCATGAATCCACAGGTCGCGCAACGCGCGGGCGCGGCGGCGGCGATCGGACTGTAGGGTCCCGCGTCCCCGTTGTACCAACGCTCGGCCGCTCGCTCCTTGCCGATCTCGGAGAGGACCTGGCGTCGTCCCAGACCCGGCTCCCACAGCATCTGGCGGTCGGTGCCCTCATCCTCCAGTTCGTTTCCAGGGACCTGGGCGTAACCGGGGACGAGTCGCTCGTCGTCTTCCTCGGTGGGAAGAAGGTCGCCCACGCCGAGGTCACCCGGACGTAGCCGCTCCTTCCAGGGGAGCCACTCGGGCGCGGCGAGGGCACCCTCACCGGGCAGCAGAACGGCCTCGTTGACCGTGACCTTCTTCGCGCGGGCGGCGCGGACCACGGTGACGGCGTAGTTCCAGCCCGGATACGAGGGGTCCAGGCAGGTGAAGTAGTGGGTTACCAGGCGTGTGTCCTCGACGTGGGGGGTGAGGTGCTCACCCACCCACTCGGGTCGCCCGATCTCGGCGGCCGCCGATCGGGCCAGTTCCACCGCCTCGATACACGCCTTGTCCGGTACAGGAGAACGTCGAGAAGGTCTCACGTCTCCCATTCTCACTGATCTCAAGCACCGATTTGACCACAACGAGGGTCAAGGTTCGCCCGATACCCCGCCTTCGGTCGTGTCCTCCGGGGGCTCCCTTCCACTTCGCCCTGTTCGGGCGCCTGCGGAGGGGACCTTCGGCACCTACGACGCGTCGGTTCGTTCCACACGAACCCGTCTCCTGTGCCTCCGGCAAGCCCATGGGCGCCCCGACAGCGCCCTCCTCGGGCCCCGTTCCGACCCGATGGGTGTTCGCACGCCCCAAGACGGAAGGACCCTGCTCCGCCCGGAATACCCCCGGGCGGAGCAGGGTCCCACCGAACGGACCCCGGGGGGTCGCCTCACCGGCTCCTTCGTGACCAGGGTCTCCGAGCCTGGGGGCGCGGGCGCCGTTCAGGTCTCCAGATCGTCGGCGACCGCCCTCAACACCGCGGCCGTCTTGGCGGCCTCCCGACGTTCGGGGTGTCGCCCCCGGCGGTAGCCGTTGGACAGGCCTTCCAGGAGTTTGATGAGGTCCTCGGTGATGACCACCATCTCGTCGGGCTTCTTCCGCCTCGCCTTGACCACCGAGTGCTGGGTGTCCAGGAGTTTGACCTGGAGTGCCTGCGCACCCCTGCGTCCCTCGGCCACGCCGAACTCGACCCGCTGGCCGGGGCGTAGCGACGTGGTGCCTGCGGGAAGCGAGGAGGAGTGCACGAACACCTCACCGCCGTCATCACGAGTGAGGAAGCCGAAACCCTTTTCGCCGTCGTACCACTTGACCTTGCCGGTGGGCACCTGGTGACCTCATGCTTTCAGTGACGTGCGCGCGGAACGGCGGCGGAGAGAACGCGGTGGGTGCGCGCTTCTCGCCCGTTTCCCGAGCGCCCCTGGTTTCCATGGGTACCTCCAAGGTAGTACCAGGGACCTGGGCGCGCGAAGGTGCGACCGCCTCCCCGCGTCGTGCTCGGTGTGGCACACGTGGGCATGGAACGAGGCCCGGATACGGATCACCCGGGCCTCGCGTCGGCGGCGGCCCCTCACCGCTGGGTGCGGAGTGTGGGACGGGAACTCGGCGGAGACATGGGCCGCCCCGACGGTGTGCGGTGCCCGGGCTGGACGCCGGGTCGCCTGTACCTATGCGGCCTCCTCCAGGAGAAGGAGGCGGTGTACCGCCATGACTACCCGCATCCGTGTGTTCGGACCCACCGGAACGGGCCGACCGGAAAAGGTTATTCCCCAGCGTTTGCCAAGCAATGACCGGAGAGGACGACCGCGGGGAGGAAAGGGCCCCGGGAGGCGTGCGCGGGTCCGTGTGGGCGGACCACGGTCGACTCGTGCCCTGGGTCGAAAGGGGACCTTCAGAGTCCCCCCGAGGCCTCGTCGGTCTCCATGGCCCGCGCCGAGCGCAGGGCCCTGGGGTAGAGGTGGATCGCGCACCCCAGGGAGGCCACCCCGAGGCCGATGACGCCGGTGGCGCCCAGGGACTCCTGGATGTACTGATCGATGAACTTGGCCTCGCCCTCCCAGAGGGCCATCCCGAGCACACAGGCCGCCAGGGGCACGCCCACGCCGATCCACTTGTCCCGTGTCCTCCACACCGAACTGAGCAGGATCAGTGCGGCGCCGAGCACCCAGAGGAACGACAGGCCCCACCACCAGGGGACCGCGGTCAGGAACAGCAGGAGGGCCACGGCCTCGGCCGGGGTGCGGCGTACCAGGGTGACCGGACCGTTCAGGAGGCCCGGGCCGCGGTCATCCCCGCGACGCTCCGCCTCTCGGCCTCGGACGCGCACCTCCGTCCGACCGGGGCCCTCCAGCAGGGACATCAGGCCACGGCTGGGTCCGCCCCGCCAGGGCGGTGGCGGCCGGTCGGCGTGGTGGGGTCTGGGCGGGAGCAGCTCGGCGTCCTCGATGTCGAGGTCACGTCCGTCGAGCTCCCGTTCCACGAGGTCTCCCGGGGTCCCCAGTCCTCGGAGGATGCCCCGGACGGTCTCCACGTCGTCCCTGCCCGCGGCGGCGCGTCGCGCCTCGATGCGCGCGCGCACATCCGTGAGGTAGGCGGTACGTTCCCTCGCGGTCATACGACCGTGCAGCACCAGACCGACCTCGGACAGATAATCGAGTACCAATTGTTCCGAGCGCTGGGTCATGCCCCCATATTGGCTCATCATGACCTGGCTTTTAAGTCCTCTTCTCGATTTCGGTCACCGAATCGGCTTCGGATACGGTCTGCGATCGTGTGGCCGAGGAGAGTGGTGGGAACGGCTCCGAGCCAGGCGAACATCGGGCCGGGAATCGCTTAGCGTTGATCCCGATGACCGACAACGCACAGTCCGACGAACACGAACCAGGCACGGGAAGCGCGCCCGGCCGTCCCCCCACGTTCACCTCCTGGCTGCGCGGTCGGTCGGACACCGAGCTCACCGCATTGCTACGCGCCCGTCCCGACCTGGCCCGGCCGGTTCCGGCCGATATCGGCGCGCTCGCCTCACGGGCCACCAGCCGCAACGCGGTGTTGAGGGTCCTGGAGCGTCTGGACCGGTTCACCCTCCAGGTCCTGGAGGCGGTGGTCGCGCTCGGCGACGACCGCCTGTCCGCGCCTGTGGGAGTGACCGCCTCCGACCTGGCCGGGGCGCTCGGTCTGACACCGGCCCCCGCGAAGGACCCACTCGTCTCCGCCGTGGAACGCCTGCTGGGCCTGGCCCTGATCTGGCCCGACCGAGGACGCCTGCGTCCCGTACAGGTGCTGCGGGACCTCCTCCCCGCTCCCGCACGACTCGGCCCTCCGGCCCGCGTGCTCCTGGCCGCGCTACCGCACCACGCCGTCAAGCGGCTCGCCGACGACCTCGCTCCCCAGAGCGCCGCGGACACCCCGATCGAGACCGTCGCCTCGCTCCTGGCCGTCCCCGAACGGGTGGCGGAACTGGTCGACGGGGCCGGCGGCGAACCCCAGGCTCGCAGGTTGTTGGACGGCATGGCGTGGGGTCCGCCCCATGGGACCGTCTCCGACGCCCGTCGTGAGGTCACCCTGGCCGACGCGGTCTCGCCGGTCGACACGCTCATCGCCCGGGCCCTGCTCCTACCGAGTGGAGACGACACCCTGACGTTGCCGCGCGAGGTGGGGTTGTTCCTTCGCTCGGGCCTGCTGTTCCGCGAGGTCACCACCGACCCGCCGGCCTTCTCCGGTACGGGCAACCCCCGGGAGGCCGTCACCCGTGCGGCCGCCGGGCAGGTCTTCATCGTGCTGCGGTCCGTGGAGGAACTGCTGGAGGAGTGGTCCCGTGAACCGGCCGCCGTGCTGCGCAACGGCGGACTGGGGGTGCGCGACCTGCGCCGCGCGGCGCGGACGATGGACACCGACGAGTCCACCGCCGCGTTGTTCGTGGAGGTCGCACACGCCGCCGGGTTGCTGGGCACCGACGACCGGCTCGGGGGAGAGTGGCTGCCCACCCGCCAGTACGACCTGTGGAGGGAGAGCCCTCCCGAACGCCGCTGGCTACGGCTGGCGTCGGCGTGGCTGGAGTCGGACAGGGTGGCGTCGCTGACGGGTTCACAGGACGCGGGCGGTCGGACGCGCAACGCGCTCGGTCCCGGTCTGGTACGGCCGTCCGCCCCCCAGGCCCGCCGTGACCTGCTGGAGGAGTTGGGCACCGCGGAGCCGGGCCTGGCGCCGCGGCCCGACTCGCTGTCCGCGCGCCTGTCCTGGCGCCGACCGCGTCGTTGGTCACCGGTCTACTCGGAACTGCTGAAGGCCGCCGCCGAGGAGGCGCGGGAGCTCGGCCTGACCGGGCGCGGGGCGCTGGCCGACCACGTCAGACCGCTGTTGGAGGACGATGAGGACGCCGCGGCGCGGATCCTGGCCCGCGAGCTGCCCAAGCCGCTCGACTACGTGCTGGTGCAGGGTGACCTGACGGCGGTGGCGCCCGGTCCCCTGGTGACCGGGCTGGCTCGGGAACTGGCTCTGATCGCCGACGTGGAGTCCACCGGCGGGGCCACCGTGTACCGGTTCACCGAGGGGTCGGTGCGCCGGGCACTGGACGCCGGACGTGGCGTCGACGACATCACCACCCTGCTCGAACGGCACTCGCGCACCCCGCTCCCCCAGGCACTGCGGTACCTGATCTCGGACGTGGGGCGGCGGCACGGGCGGCTGCGCGCGGGCTCGGCGTCGAGCTACCTGCGATGCGACGAACCGGCGCTGCTGGAGGAGTTGGTCGGCGACCGGCGGACCGAGGACCTGGGGTTGCTGCGGCTGGCCCCCACCGTGGTGGCGAGTCGGTCGACCCGGTCGGTGCTGGTGGAACGGCTGAGGCGGCTGGGCTACCACCCGGTGCCCGAGGGCGGCGACGGACTGATGCGACTGAGCCGCCCGGAGATGCGGCGCGCCGACCCCGTCGATGCGCCGCCGGTGACGGAGGGGGTCGCATCGTCCCGCGACATGGCGGAGGCCGCGGTGCGTGCCCTGCGAGCCGGTGACGAGGCCTCCACCGTCGCGCGCAGGCCGATCCCGCTGCCAGGGGACAGCCCGGGCTCACGCTCGGCCGCCGTGCTGGAGGTCCTCACGGACGCGGCCCGTGAGGGGCGCAGGGTGTGGATCGGCTACACCGACACCGACGGCCGCCAGGTGAGTCGGATCGTGGAGCCCTCAGGTGTGGACGGAGGCTTCCTGACCGCCTATGACGCCACACGGGCGGCCGTTCACAGGTTCGCCGTGCACCGGGTGACCGCCGTGGCCGAACTGGCCTCGGAGCCGCCAGAGGGATGAGGGATCGGCCGCGCCGTGGACGCCTCCCGTCGTCCACGGTCCGTTTCGGGGACCGGCCGGTTAGGGTGGGGGCGAGTTGGTCGCCCACCGACAGCGAGAGAATCCCCATGAGCAACGCGTCGCTGCCCCCCGGAGCCTCGTCCCCCCGTGAGCACGGGCGTGGCGACACACGCGGGCGTGAGGACTCCACGGACTCCGAACGCGATCGCGACGGGGGGCGTGGAGGCGACCGCGGGGAACTCCGGGTGTCGGGGGGCTCCAGCAGCTCCACGATGGCCCTGGTGCTGCACGCGCTGACCTTCCTGTGCTGCGCCAACTGGCTTTTCGGCATCGCCGGGATCGTGTTCGCGGTGCGCGCCGCGCACGCCCGCGACCGTGGGCGCCCGGACCAGGCCGAGACCCTGACCCGCTATTCCTGGTACTGCCTGGGCGCGGCGGGGGTGATGGTCTTCGTGATGCTGGTGTTGACCTTCGTGATGTTCACGCAGGCGGGTTCGTGGATCCAGGGAATCGTGCCGGTCACCAACTACTGAACGGTGTTTGGCGGGTCGGCCCGCCGGGCACCGCGTCTGAACAGGTCGGGAACGGGTGCGTCGGTGGACGACGGAAAGGCGGCACGAGCGGTGATGAACGGGGGGAACGGGCCGAGGGCCTTCTGGGAGAGGGAGCCCGGCTCCACTCGCCGGTCCATGCCGTCGGGATCACCCGCCGCCCCGACTCGGCGTCCGGAGCCGGCGGGGCCGTGGGGTGCGCCCGCGACCGCGCCACCGCCCACCGATCCGCTCGCCCCCTCGGGAGCGCCCCCACCCTCCGAGCCGCCCGCGAGGGTGGGCGGCGCCGTGGCCGCACTGGTGGTGGCGGTGCTGACCGTGGTCGGCCCCGGTCTGATGGTCTACCTGGGTTTCTGGTTCTTCCTGCTGGCGGTGAACCTGCCCGGCATCGGCTTCGGCGTCGCGACGCTGACGAAGCTCCCCGACCCGACGGAGGTGGAGCGGTACATCCGTTACACCTGGGCGTGTACCTTCATCTACGTCGCCCTGTTCGTGGTGTTCGTCATCCCGGTGGCGGTTCTGTTCATGATGGTGCTCTTCCTCTCCCACTGAACAGGTTCCTCCCGATGCCCCCAGCCCCTGAAGGAACACGGTCTTGAACGAGAACCGGTACCCCGCTCCTCCCCCGGGTCATGGTCCCCATGACCGGTACGGCGGGTACGGTGATCAGCACCTCCACCAGGACGCACCCGGCGGCCACGCCGCGTACGGCGCGTCGGGACACTGGTACGGTCCGCCCGCGCCCCTCGGTGACCACGGCGTGTTCTACCCGCTGGCTCCCCACCCGCCTTCGCAGGACACGTCCGGCGCCGTCGTCGCACTGGTGGTGTCCATCATGCTGGTGATGACCTGCTGCGGCGCGCCGGCCGTGGTCGGGATCGTCTACTCGGCGCTGGCGCTCTCGGAGAAGACGGACCCCGAGAAGTACCGCCGCCACACCCGCAACGCATGGATCTCCAACGGCGTGTTCCTCGGCCTGCTGTTCGTCCTGCTGCTGCTGTTCGTCCTGCTCCTCGTCTTCGGAGCCTAGAAACACCGCCGCGCGCTTCCCCGCCCTGGTGGACTCGTGGAGCGCGGGGCCCTCGACGTCCGTGGCGGAAGGGACCGGATCCCCGGGCCCGGAGACCGAGGACCCTCCGTCCGGGCATGATCGGGGCTCCGAACGCGTTGCACCTGTGGCCGTCCCCTCCTCGCGAGATTGAAGGTCCGTGTGTCCTGCCTGATCGTCCAGTCCGACAAGACGCTGCTGCTCGAGGTCGACCACGAGCTCGCCGACGAGTGTCGCCGGGCCATCGCTCCCTTCGCCGAACTGGAGCGCGCCCCCGAACACGTGCACACCTATCGGATCACCCCGCTGGCGCTGTGGAACTCCCGCGCCGCCGGGCACGACGCCGAGCAGGTGGTGGACGCGCTGATCCGGTTCTCCAAGTTCCCCGTGCCGCACTCGCTGCTGGTGGACATCGCCGAGACGATGGACCGCTACGGGCGGCTGCGGATCGTCGGCGATCCCCTGCACGGGCTGGTCCTGCACTCCTCCGACCGCGCCGTGCTGGAGGAGGTCGTACGCGCAAAGAAGCTCAAGGGCATGCTGGGCGAACGGGTGGACGAGGACTCCGTCGCCGTACACCCCAGTGAGCGCGGCAACCTCAAGCAGGCGCTGTTGAAGATCGGCTGGCCCGCCGAGGACCTGGCCGGGTACGTGGACGGCGAGGCGCACCGCATCGACCTGGTCCAGGAGGGCTGGGAGTTGCGCCGGTACCAGCGGGAGGCGGCCGAGAGCTTCCACGCGGGCGGATCCGGCGTGGTGGTGCTTCCGTGCGGCGCGGGGAAGACCGTGGTCGGCGCCGCCGCGATGGCCCTGACCGGTGCGACCACGCTCATCCTGGTGACCAACACCGTGTCCGTGCACCAGTGGAAGGCCGAGCTGCTGCGGCGTACCTCCCTGACCGAGGACGAGATCGGCGAGTACTCGGGGACCCGTAAGGAGATCCGGCCGGTCACGATCGCGACCTACCAGGTGATGGCGGCCCGACGCAAGGGCGTGTACACGCACCTGGAGCTGTTCGACGCCCGTGACTGGGGCCTGGTGGTCTACGACGAGGTGCACCTGCTGCCCGCGCCGATCTTCCGCATGACGGCCGGCCTCCAGGCACGACGCCGTCTGGGCCTGACCGCGACCCTGGTGCGCGAGGACGGCCGCGAGGGCGACGTGTTCTCGCTGATCGGCCCCAAGCGCTACGACGCCCCGTGGAAGGACATGGAGAACCAGGGCTGGATCGCCCCGGCCGACTGCGTGGAGGTCCGGGTGGACCTGTCGGAGTCCGAACGGCTGGCGTACGCGACCGCCGAACCGGAGGACCGCTACCGCTTCTGTGCCTCCTCCGAGACCAAGACGTCCGTGGTACGGGAGATCGTGGAACGTCACTCCGAGGAGCAGGTACTGGTGATCGGCTCCTACATCGACCAGCTGGACGAGCTGGGCGAGTCGTTGGACGCCCCGGTGATCAAGGGCGAGACCCGCAACAAGGAGCGCGAGCGCCTGTTCGACGCCTTCCGCGCCGGTGACCTGCGCACTCTGGTGGTCTCCAAGGTCGCCAACTTCTCCATCGACCTGCCCGAGGCCGGTGTCGCGGTACAGGTGTCGGGCTCCTTCGGCTCACGGCAGGAGGAGGCCCAGCGGCTGGGCCGGGTGCTGCGCCCCAAGTCCGACGGCCGCGCCGCCCGCTTCTACGCCGTGGTGGCCCGGGACACCCTCGACCAGGAGTACGCCGCGCACCGACAGCGGTTCCTGGCCGAACAGGGATACGCCTACCGAATCACCGACGCCACCGACCTGCTGTCGGACGAGGAGCTCTGACTCCCGTGCTCGGGTCCGTGGCGGGGGGAGGGGCGGTCGGTGCCGGTGGCCCGTAAAACCCTCTCCGCCGTGAGGGAGCCGGGCCACGGCCGTGGTCCGGCCGCCCTCCCTCACACGGAGGGCAGGCCGCCCATGACGTAGGTGCCGGCCGCGATCCCCCAGGCCACGAGCGAGTAGGTGAGGGTGCGCATGCGCAACACCCGGTCGCCGCGCACCGACGGCGCGGCGAAGGCGGCCACCAGGAGGGCCATGCCGAGCAGGGCGGGGATGGCGGAGGCGAGGGCGAAGAGCTGGGTCTGGGCGGCACACGCGCTGTAGCCAGGAGTGCCGGGATCCCCACAGAACACGTCATCCCCCGATCGTTCGGTGCCGGCTGATTCTCCCCGACCGTACCGTTTCGTCAGGGAAGGGGTGTCCAGGGGCCCGATCCGGTCGCGTACGTGCCCTCCTCGGGTCCATGTCGACGTCATCCGGAGGCGTCCCGGTCAAGGCTCCTCTCGCACAGGCCGGTGAGTGGAACAGAACCCCCTTTTCGGGTGACCGATGCCACACCCCTCCTTTACACGGACCCCCTCCACGTCCAATCATGAGGGCGCGGCAGCTTCCCAGGAGGTCCCCCCATGCCCCACATCCCCGCGTCCGAGAACCCCCCCCCC
>CALGOD010000720.1 GCA_937957845.1 uncultured Nocardiopsis sp. | reverse complement strand
CCGAGGTCCGGGGGCGCACGCGATGTCGGCCGCGCCGACCTACGGGCACGGTGACCGGCAAGGGTGCGATCGGATCGCCGTCGTCGTCCGAAACGGCCCGGCGGCGGACCGACCAGGCCTACCGGTCGGCCGCTCGACGAGGAAACCTCACCGTGGGGCGGGCCCCCGCGTCATATCGGTGACGTCCCCGACCCCCGATGCGCGCCTCCTCACACGGTTCCACCACCGGCGGGTCGAGGCCTCAGCACCCCTTCCCGTACCCCGTGGTGCGCGAAGGCCTCCGCCCCGTCCTTCCCGGTCGGCGGTCCACCCACCCGGGCTCGGATGCCGCGACGTATCGGAAGGCCGCTGACGACGAACGACCGGCAGGCGGTGACCACGCCCTCGCCGTCACGCACCAGGTCGGAGGGTACGAGCAGGTCCTCGCGTTCGGGGTGGGCGGAGCCGACCACGGAGGAGACGATGAACCACACCCCCTCCTGCGGTTCGGGGAGGTCGGCCCGGATACGTTCCTCCGCCATCAACGGCACTCCGTCCACCTCCATCCCCACGGGAACGCGCACCGCCTCCACCCGGGCGGGCTCGGTGGACCTGGGCCAGCGTCGGATGACGCGCGACCTCTCGTCCACGACCGTCACCACATGCGGTGTCAGGTTGACCACCCGCATCCGGCGACCTCCGTTCCGTTCGCTCCCGACGGCCCCAGCGGCCGTGGCCACGGCCTGCCCCGGCCCTCACCGCAGTCTCTCGGACATATCCGCGGACCTTGGGACTGCGTACCATTCTGGGGAGCAGGAGAAGGATTTCAACCAAGGTGCCGGATGTCCATTTCATTGCCCTCTTTACAGTTTTATCCAGATTGGTACTGGGGTCCAAGAATTGACATTTCCACCGCGGTGACCCTAGTTTTATATTCGACCTCCCGTTGACGCGGGAGTGTCACCTGAGGTCTCACTTCTCTTTCGCATGTGCTTTCCCGGAGGGTCGGGGAAGCGTCCCGACCCCGGACCACCGGGGAGAAGAGTTCGTGAGCACGCACCACTGCTCCGCCTGGGAACTGTTCGGCTCCGCCGCCTTCCTGCGCGCCTTCACGCGCGTTCTGGGGTGCGGGCCCTGTTCCTCGGACGGAACCGCGCAGGGCTGCTCGGGTCACTCCGAACAGTTCTGCGACTATGTCGACCTGTGCGCCGAGTACTGCCCGTGCCCGGTGCACGGCGGTGATCCCGACGGTGTCGTCGCCGTGCGCATGCGAAACGCCGAGCCCGACGGCGGTGGCGTCGACCGCACCGCCGCCCACCGGCTGCGCGACGCCTTGGACGACGTACGTCGGGACCGTTCCTACAAGAACCTGCGCC
>CALGOD010000719.1 GCA_937957845.1 uncultured Nocardiopsis sp. | reverse complement strand
GACCTCCGGATCTGCCTGCTGCGCACCGCCCAGGAGGCGCTGGCCAACGTCCGCAGGCACTCCGGGGCCGAGCACGTGGAGGTGACCTTGGAGTGCGCGCCCGGGGCCGGTGACCCCTCACACGGCACCACGGGATCGGTGCGACTGACCGTCTCCGACGACGGCTCCGGTTTCCGGCCCGATGCGGTCGCCCACGGAAACGGCCTCGCCAACATGCGGCACCGGGCAGGCGAGGTCGACGGTGGCCTGGAGATCGACAGCGCCCCGGGGCACGGCACGACCATTCGGATGTGGCTGCCGCTTCCGGACGATCCCCGCGACCAGGACGGCGAGGAGCACGTGTCATGATCCGCGTTCTGCTGGTCGACGACCACCCCGTGGTCCGCGAGGGCATCCGTGGCATGCTCGGGGCCGAGGAGGACCTGCTCATCGTGGGGGACGCCGCCTCCGGTCCCGAGGCCGTCGCCCGGGTGAGGGCGCTGGAGCCGGACGTGGTGCTCATGGACCTGCGCATGCCCGGCGGAGACGGGGTGGAGGCCACCGAGCTCATCCGAGACGAGCACCCGAAGGTGCACGTCCTGGTGCTCACCACCTACGACACCGACACCGACATCCTGCGCGCGGTGGAGGCGGGCGCCACCGGGTACCTGCTCAAGGACACTCCCCGCGCGGAACTGGCGGAGGCCGTGCGCACCGCCGCGCGAGGCGAGACCGTGCTGACCGGGCGCCTGGCGGGCAAGCTCGTCACCGGAATGCGCCGGCGCGCCGAACCCCCCGCTCCGCTGTCCCCTCGGGAGGTGGAGGTGCTGCGCCTGGCCGCGGAGGGGCGCACCAACGCGGCGATCGGTCGTGTCCTGCACATCAGCACCACCACGGTCAAGACGCACTTGATGCGGGCTTACAACAAGCTCGGGGTCGGCGACCGGACCGCCGCCGTGAGTCAGGCCATCCGCCGTGGTCTGCTCCCCGAACGCTGACGTGTCCGCGGTTCGGGGGCGGCGGGTGTCCAGGTGCCCCGCCACGAAGTCAGGGCCCTCTCAGGGGCCCTCCCGGATGCGGTGGGCGGGCTTCCTTGGAAGGATCGGCGTATGGTGGAACGAATGAGTGAGATCACACCCCCCGAGCACGGTCGAATGCGCGCTTCCGACGCCGACCGTGACTCCGTCGCGCACCGACTGCGGGAGGCCCTGGCCGAGGGCCGGCTGGACCCGGACGAGCACAGCGAGCGGCTGGACGCCGTCTACCGGGCCAAGACCCTCGGCGAACTCGTCCCCCTCACCGAGGACCTCCCCGAGCCCAGCGGCTCGGCTTCCTCCCCCGCCCCCACCGATTTCCGTTCACCCCGCCCGATCTACGGCGGTGGCCGTGTCGTCAGCGGGCAGGAGCCCACGAGCCGGCTCGCGATCGCCCTCATGGGCGGCGCCGACCGCTCGGGGAGCTGGATCATGCCCGGCAGCTTCACCGCGGTCGCCGTGATGGGCGGTGTCAACCTGGATCTGCGCGAGGCTCGGTTCACCCAACGCGAGACCACCATCTGGACCTACAGCCTCATGGGCGGCGTCGCCGTCATCGTGCCCGACGACGTCCAGGTACGCGTGCACGGGATTCCCCTGATGGGTGGTTTCGGCGTCTCGGACCACACCCCCAGCGTGGTGGACCCGGACGCGCCGATCGTGCACATCCGCGGTATCGCCGTGATGGGCGGGGTGGGCGTGGAGTACCGGTCCCGTAAACACCAGGACGAGGACGAGGATTAGGGCCGGACATCAAGACGTTCTGTCCGTCCTGAGCCGTCCATAGAACCACAGTGGCACCCCATATGTAAGCCTTGTGGCTGATTGTGGCAATTGTGGCGACCGGTCCTTGCCGTGGGACCCTTCTGATGTCAGGCTGCAGCGGTACTTCTTCGCCTACCCAAGGTGTCCATCCCCCAACAACACGGAACGATGGACCCCGCACCACGGAGGAAGATCGTTGCACCCCAAGCACGAAGGCCCCTCACCGCGCCGGAAGGCCTCCTTCCGGCGTAGCGCCGTCACCGCCGGCGCCGCGGCCGTCCTGATGGCCCTCGGAACCCTGGCCGCCTCCCCCGCCCACGCCGAACCCGGACCGCCGGAGCACGCCGGTGCCCCCGACCACGCGGGGCCGCCCCAGCACGCCGGCAAACCCGGCAAGCCGGTGAGGCCGGGCAAGCCCGACAGGCCCGGCAGACCGGGGAAGCCCGGTGACGACCTGCCGCTGTCGGAGATGGTCACCACCGAGGCCATTCGGGCCCACCTGGAGAACCTCGACACCATCGCCGAGTACAACGGCGGCAACCGGGCCACGAGCACCCCGGGCTACGATGTGGCCGCCCTGTACATCGAGGACCAGCTCGAACGCGCCGGCTACGAGCCCTACCGGCACGAGTACGAGTACGAGCTGTGGCGCGAGCAGTCCACCTCGGTACTGTCCCAGACCGCCCCGGGGGACGTCGCCTACGAGCACGGCACCGACTACGTGACCAT
>CALGOD010000718.1 GCA_937957845.1 uncultured Nocardiopsis sp. | reverse complement strand
TGCTCACCATGCTGTTCGAGACCGGGCACCCGTGGATCACCTTCAAGGACCCGTCCAACCTGCGCTCGCCGCAGCAGCACGTGGGCGTGGTGCACTCCTCCAACCTGTGCACCGAGATCACGCTGAACACCAGCGCCGACGAAGTCGCCGTCTGCAACCTGGGCTCGGTCAACCTGGCCCAGCACGTGGGACCGGAGGGTCTGGACGCCGAGCGCCTGCGTCGCACCGTCCGCACCGCCGTGCGCATGCTCGACAACGTCATCGACGTGAACTTCTACACCATCCCCGAGGCGCGACGCGCGAACATGCGCCACCGTCCCGTGGGACTGGGCCTGATGGGCTTCCAGGACGCGCTGTTCAAGCTGCGCAGGCCTTTCGCCTCCCAGAGTGCGGTGGAGTTCGCCGACGAGAGCATGGAGCTGATCAGCTACCACGCCATCGAGGCCTCCATGGAGCTGGCCGCCGAGCGCGGCTCCTACGAGACCTTCGAGGGTTCCCTGTGGAGCCAGGGCGTCCTGCCGATCGACTCGGTGCGGCTGCTGGACGAAGCACGCGACGGCGACCTGGACATGGACCGGGGGCAGACCCTGGACTGGGACTCGCTGCGTGAGCGCGTCAAGACCACCGGCATGCGCAACTCCAACGTGATGGCCATCGCTCCGACCGCGACCATCGCCAACATCACCGGTGTGAGCCAGTCGATCGAGCCGGTCTACCGCAACCTGTTCGTCAAGTCGAACATGTCCGGTGACTTCACCGTGGTCAACCCCTACCTGGTGCGCGACCTGAAGGCGCGCGGCCTGTGGGACGAGGACATGGTCTCGCAGCTGAAGATGCACGACGGCAGCCTCGGCGCCATCGACCGTGTGCCCGCCGACCTGAAGGCCCTGTACGCCACGGCGTTCGAGGTCGACCCCGAGTGGTTGGTGGACGCCGGTTCGCGTCGTCAGAAGTGGATCGACCAGGCCCAGTCGTTGAACCTGTACATGGCGGCTCCCAGCGGGCGCAAGCTCGACGCCCTGTACCGTCGCGCCTGGCGCTCCGGCCTCAAGACCACCTACTACCTGCGTTCGCAGAGCGCCACGCACGTGGAGAAGAGCACCCTGAAGGGCACCGACGGCCGTCTCAACGCGGTCGCCGCCACCCCCGCGGCCTCTCCCTCGCCGAGCCCCGCCCCGTCCCCGGCTCCGAGCCCCTCCTCCGTGCCCACCTCCGGTGGCCGGAACGCGGCGGAGGAGGACGAGTTCGAGATCATCGAGGGTCAGGCCTGCTCGATCGAGGACCCCGAGTGCGAGGCCTGCCAGTAAAGGACTTCCCCCGGCGGCCGCACGTGTGGTGCGGCCGCCGGCGCACAGTCCCAGTCCCTGTCACACCAACGATGTGTCCGGCATGACCGGAGAACGGAAAAACCCCAGTATGACCGCAGTTTCGGAGAACAGCGCGAGCACCACCAGCGGCCTCGGCGAGATCGAGCGCGACGCCGCCCGGGTCAGCGTCGACGACAAGGCGATGATCAACGCCCGCGCCGACGTCAACCAGCTGCTTCCGCTCAAGTACACCTGGGCGTGGGAGAAGTACCTCGCGGGCTGCAACAACCACTGGATGCCCACCGAGGTCGCCATGCAGGCCGACATCGCGCTGTGGAAGTCCCGGGACGGGTTGACCGACGACGAGCGCCTGATGCTCAAGCGCAACCTCGGCTTCTTCGCCACGGCCGAGTCGCTGGTGGCCAACAACATCGTGTTGGCCGTGTACCGGCAGCTGACCAACCCCGAGTGCCGCCAGTACCTGCTGCGGCAGGCGTTCGAGGAGGCCGTGCACACGCACACCTTCCAG
>CALGOD010000717.1 GCA_937957845.1 uncultured Nocardiopsis sp. | reverse complement strand
GGCCGGCCCCGAGCACATGGCTCCTTACCTTTCTTCTGGGAGTTCGTTCCTGACCGTCTGTAGGGTCGGGAGGACCCCAGGAGCGCCGGGTATGGCTGACATGGTTCCGCCTCAGGTATGGCCGAGGAGGATTGGCCGCCTGGCGCTCCGCGACGACCCGACCGCTGATGGGGAATCCTCCTAGTGGTCGGACGCCTTCTCCGCGCCGGCGCCGGACAGGGCGCGGACCTGGAGCATGGCGAACTTGTCGAAGTCGCGTTCCTTGGACATCAGGGTGCCGATGACCGCGCACAGGAGGCTGATCGGCACCGACACCAGGGCCGGGTTGGGCAGCGGGAACCAGGCGAAGTCCGCGCCGGGGATGAGCGCCGTCTCCGACCCCGAGACCACGGGGGAGAAGAGGACGAGGCCCACGGCGCTGATCAGACCGCCGTAGATGCCCCAGAGGGCGCCGGAGGTGTTGAACCGCTTCCAGAACAGGCTGAGCAGCATGGT
Organism: uncultured Nocardiopsis sp.; assembly: GCA_937957845.1. Classification (GTDB taxonomy): domain Bacteria; phylum Actinomycetota; class Actinomycetes; order Streptosporangiales; family Streptosporangiaceae; genus Nocardiopsis. The sequence goes on along the minus strand of CALGOD010000717.1, from coordinate 2,119 downwards.
GGGAAGGTTGGCGGAGGCGGCGATCGCGAAGGCCAGCGCCACCAGGAAGGCCACGTTGAGGCCCTGCGCGAACACGGCCAGGACGACCGCGACCAGGCCGATGCCCGCGGCGGCGAACCGGGCCATCCGGACCTCCTCCTTGTCGCTCGCCTTGCCCTTGCGCAGGACCGCGTTGTAGAAGTCGTGCGCCAGGGAGGAGGACGAGGCGATGACCAGGCCCGCCACCGTGGACAGGATGGTCGCGAAGGCCACCGAGGCGATGAGCGCGAGCAGGATCGCCCCCACCGTCTCCCCGCCGAGCTGGGCGCCGACCACCTGCGCCAGCTGGGGAGCGGCCGCGTTGCCGGCGGAGTCCTGCGCGGTGATGGCCTGGTGGCCCACGATGGCCGCCGCGCCGAAGCCCAGGACCAGCGTGAACAGGTAGAAGGTGCCGATGAGGCCGATCGCCCAGTTGACGGACTTCCGGGCCGTCATCGAGTCGGGCACCGTGTAGAAGCGGATGAGGATGTGCGGCAGGCCCGCCGTGCCCAACACCAGGGCCATGCCCAGGCTGATCATGTCCAGCTTGTTCCACATGGTCTGGAGCGGATCGCCCGCGACCTCCACGCCGTAGCGCAGACCGGGCTTCAGGAAGCCCTCCTCACCGCTGGCGTTGGCAGCGTCGTTCATCAGGGCGCCGAAGTTGAACCCGTAGATCGACAACGTGAGCAGGACCAGCAGGGCGGCGCCGGTCATCAACATGACGGCCTTGATGATCTGCACCCAGGTGGTGCCCTTCATGCCGCCGAACGACACGTAGATCGTCATCAGCATGCCGACCACGACGATGCCGACGATCTTGGCGGTCTCGCTGGACATGCCGAGGTAGGTCTCACCAGGCTGGATGCCCATGAGCAGGGAGATCAGCGCCCCGGCTCCGACCATCTGCGCCAGCAGGTAGAAGATCGAGACGGTGACCGTGGAGACGGCCGCGGCGGTGCGCACCGGACGCTGCCGCATCCGGTAGGACAGCACGTCGCCCATGGTGTAGCGGCCGGAGTTGCGCAGCAGCTCGGCGACGAGCAGCAGGGCCACCAGCCAGGCCACGAGGAAACCGATGGAGTAGAGGAAGCCGTCGTAGCCGAAGAGGGCGATCATGCCCGCGATGCCGAGGAAGGACGCGGCGGACATGTAGTCGCCCGCGATCGCGAAGCCGTTCTGCGTGGCGGTGAAGCCGCGTCCGCCGGAGTGGAAGTCGGTGGCGTTGTGGGTGCGGCGACTGGCCCAGACGGTGATGTACAGGGTCGCCGCGATGATGACGCTGAACAGGCCGATGGTGATCGCACGGCTGCTGTCGCTGACTCCGGCGGCCTCGGCCGCGAACTGCTGGATGCCGGTGAGGTTCACTTGCCGGCCTCCTCGGTACTCGACTCCAGCGCCTCGCGCACGACGGCGGCGGCCGTGTCCAGGCGCTTACGGGAGTAGGACGAGTACAGGATGGCGATGCTGAAGGTCGTCACGAACTGGAGCAGGCCGAACACCAGCGCCACGTTGACGTTCCCGAACAGGGAGATGCTCATGAAGTCGCGGGCGAACGCCGACATGAGGACGTACAGCAGGTACCACGCCATGAAGGCGATGCTCATCGGGAAGATGAAGCTGTAGAGGCTCTTCTTCAGGCTCAGGAAGCGGGGATCGCCGTGCATGGCGATGATGGCCTCCTCTGACGGGAGCCGTCCCACTTCGGGGGAACGCTCTGGTGGTGGTTGTGTGGCCATGCGGGTGCTACCTCCGGGGGATGCGGGACCGTGCGTGTGAAGCGGCTCTCCTGCGTGTGATGTGTGTTACTCGGGACTGTAAGGAGGGGCACTCGTCCCAGGAAGGGATGCACACGGAGGAGCGCCGAACGCGTGCGAGGAGCGTTGAGCGGTTGTCCAGCGCGCGCCGAACGGTCGGGTGACGCGCCGAACGGTCGCCGAGTGGCGAGGCGCTCCGGAGGAGGGTCCGTGTCCGGTGGAGAGATCTCGAACACGGGAGGGGGAGACCTCGGCCCACCCCCGGGGGTCCGCCCCTGTCAGGGGCGTTGTAACCTACGTGGCACCGCCCGCCGTGCGACCTGCTCGCGTCGGCGGGATCCAGA
>CALGOD010000716.1 GCA_937957845.1 uncultured Nocardiopsis sp. | reverse complement strand
TGGAGGAGCAAGGCTCTGGGATTCACACACTGTGTGGGCGTACGTGGACTTGAACCACGGACCTCATCCTTATCAGGGATGCGCTCTAACCGACTGAGCTATACGCCCTCGTTCCGAGTGGAACTCTACCGCATCCTCAGGACCGGAGCGAACCGGTGAGCGGAGGCGGAAGTGAATCGGGACGCGACCCGCGCGTCCCTCTTCACCTCCCATTTTACCCCCGTACGGGAGTGCTCGGAACCGCCTACTCCGCCTCGGAGAGCGTCACGTCCAAGCCCCCCACCAGGTCGGCGACCAGGTTGTACAGCATCGCCCCCACCGTGGACAGCGCGGTGATCAGCACGATGTTCAGCGCGCCGACCACACCGGTGTAACCCAGCACGCGACCCGGTGAGAACCAGGCGGCGGGGTTGAGTCCGAGCTCGTCCTCGCCACCGTCACCCTCCAGGAGCGCGGTGATCATCTTGGTCAGCTCTTCGAACACGCCCAGCATCGACAGTGTCACGTAGACCACCGTGACCGCCACGAACAGGATGATGAAGCACACCAGGGAGACGACGAAGCTGAACTTCATCACCGACCAGGGCTCCACACGGGAGACCGTCAGGTGTGCCTTCCGGCTGGACATGGTCGCCTTCACGGCGTTCGGGCCCTTGGGCACCGAGGACTTCGTTTCGGACACTGGCGTTCCCCCCGCTTGCGCACGGTCCTCCGCCACGTCCGTTCCGGTGGGATCCGCCGGCTCCTCCGCCTTCGCCGAGTCGTCCTTGGCAACGACCTCCTCGGCCGCGGCGGAGCCCTCCCCCGTCGTGGCCGAAGCGTCTTCTCCGGAGGCCTCGGCGGCCACGGTGACCCCCGTCTTCGCCGTGTCCTCCCCGGCCGTCTCCACGTCTCCGCTGCCGGCGGTCTCCGCCGTTTCCGGCTCGGATTCGTTCGTGGTGGTGTTCCGCTGGTTGTCAGACATAGAAACGTTACCGCTGGACTTTCCTTGAGGGCGGGTAATTGGCGCTACCGGTGACGCGGGGTCCGGTTCGTCCGGACCCCGCGTCCCTTATGGGGCTTAACGCGCAGTCTAGGCCTGCGGGTTGCCTTCCTCGGCGACGATGTCCTCGACCGTGTCGCCGGAGTCCTCCTCGGCGTCGACGGCGTCCTCCTCGGCGGCCTCGGCGTTACGCGCCACGGCCACGATCTTGTTGCCGTTGTCCAGGTTCATCAGGCGCACGCCCATGGTGGTGCGTCCGGACTGCTTGATCTCGGCGGCGCCGGTGCGGATGACCCCACCGGCGGAGGTGATCGCGAAGATCTCGTCCACCTCGGGGTCGACCATCATGGCGCCCACGAGCTTGCCCCGTGCCTCCACCACCTTGGCCGTCAGGACGCCCTTGCCGCCCCGGTTCTGCACCGGGTACTGCTCGGCGGGGGTGCGCTTGGCGTAGCCGTTCTCCGTGGCCACCAGCACGTCCGTGGAACCGTCCCCGGGCCGGATGACGTCCATGCTCAGCAGATAGTCGCCTTCCAGGAAGCGCATCCCGATCACACCGCTGGTGGCGCGTCCCATCGGACGCAGCGACTCGTCGGAGGCCGGGAAGCGGATCGCCTGGGCGTCGCTGGAGATCAGCAGCAGGTCGTCGTCGGGGAAGACCAGACGCGCGGCGATGAGCTCGTCGCCCTCCCGCAGGTTGATCGCGATGATGCCCGCGGAGCGTGCGGAGTCGAAGTCCTCCAGTCGGGACTTCTTGACCAGGCCCTCGCGGGTGGCGAGCACCAGGTACGGCGCGGCCTCGTAGTCGCGCAGCGCCATGATCTGCGCGATCTCCTCGCCCGGCTGGAACGGGAGCAGGTTCGCCACGTGCTGGCCGCGGGCGTCGCGGGCCGCCTCCGGCAGCTCGTAGGCCTTCGTGCGGTACACCCGGCCCTGGTTGGTGAAGCACAGGATCCAGTGGTGGGTGGTGGTGACGAAGAAGTGCTGGACGATGTCGTCCTGCTTGAGCTGGGCGCCGCGCACACCCTTGCCTCCGCGCTTCTGGGCGCGGTAGTTGTCGATACGCGTGCGCTTGGCGTACCCACCGCGGGAGATCGTGACGACCACGTCCTCCTCCGCGATGAAGTCCTCCATGCGCATGTCCCCCTCGAAGGGGACGATGTGGGTGCGTCGCTCGTCGCCGTACTTCTCCACGATCTCGCCGAGCTCCTCGCGGATGATGCTCCGCTGACGCTCGTCCGAGGAGAGGATGTCGTTGTAGTCGGCGATCTGCGCCATCAGCTCGTCGTACTCGGAGGTGAGCTGGTTGCGCTCCAGTGCGGCCAGCTTGCGCAGCTGCATGTCCAGGATGGCGCGGGCCTGGACGTCGTCGATCTCCAGCAGGCTCATCAGGCCGGTGCGCGCCTCGTCCGCGGAGGCGCTGGCGCGGATGAGGTCGATGACCTCGTCGATGCGGTCCATGGCCCGCAGCAGGGCGCGCAGGATGTGCGCCCGCTCCTCGGCCTTGCGCAGCAGGTACCGGGTGCGTCGGACGATGACCTCGACCTGGTGCTTGACCCAGTGTCGGATCATCTGGTCCAGGCGCAGGGTCCGCGGAACCCCGTCGACCAGCGCGAGCATGTTGGCGCCGAAGGTCTCCTGGAGCTGGGTGTGCTTGTAGAGGTTGTTCAGCACGACCTTGGCCACGGCGTCGCGCTTGAGCACGATGACCAGGCGCTGACCGGTCCGACCGCTGCTCTCGTCGCGCACGTCGGCGATGCCGGTGACCTTGCCGTCCTTGACCAGGTCGGCGATCTTGAGCGCGAGGTTGTCCGGGTTGACCTGGTAGGGCAGCTCCGTGATGACCAGGGTCTGGCGTCCGCGCGGGTCCTCCTCGACCTCGACCACGGCGCGCATGGTGATGGAGCCGCGCCCGGTCCGGTAGGCCTCCTCGATACCGCGCTTGCCGACGATGAGTCCGCGCGTGGGGAAGTCCGGGCCCTTGATCCGCTCGATGAGCGCGTCGAGCAGCTCCTCGTCCTCGGCCTGGGGGTTCTCCAGGAACCAGTTGACGCCGTCGGCCACCTCGCGCAGATTGTGCGGCGGGATGTTGGTGGCCATGCCGACCGCGATACCCGAGGAGCCGTTGACCAGCAGGTTCGGGAAACGGGCGGGCAGTACCACGGGCTCGGAGGAGCGACCGTCGTAGTTGGGACGGAAGTCGACGGTCTCCTTGTCGATGTCCCTGAGCATCTCCATGGCCAACGGAGCGAGCTTGCACTCGGTGTAGCGCATGGCCGCTGCGGGGTCGTTGCCCGGGGAGCCGAAGTTGCCGTTGGGGTCCACCAGGGGCATCCGCATGGACCACCACTGGGCCAGGCGCACCAGGGTGTCGTAGATGGCGCTGTCGCCGTGCGGGTGGTAGTTGCCCATCACGTCGCCGACGACGCGGGCGCACTTGAAGTACCCGCGATCGGGGCGGTAGCCGCCGTCGTACATCGCGTAGAGCACGCGTTGGTGAACCGGTTTGAGGCCGTCTCGCACGTCGGGCAGGGCCCGGCCGACGATGACCGACATCGCGTAGTCGAGGTAGCTACGCTGCATCTCGACCTGGATGTCGATCGGTTCGATCCGGTCGGCGGGCCGCACGGGGGCCTCCACAGAGGAGTCCACTCCCTCAGAACCCTCAGGGACGTCCGGGTTGTTCGCATCCGTCACGGATGTCGATCCCTTCTATAAAGCTTGCTTGAGCGTGGTCCACCGTCCGGGGCGGTCGCCCCGGACACGGGATTCCCTAGATGTCCAGGAAGCGGACGTCCTTGGCGTTCCTCTGAATGAAGGAACGACGCGACTCGACGTCCTCGCCCATGAGCACACTGAACATCTCGTCCGCCTGCGCGGCGTCCTCCAGGCTGACCTGGAGCAGCACCCGCCGTGCGGGGTCCATCGTGGTGTCCCACAGCTCGCTGGCGTTCATCTCGCCCAGACCCTTGAATCGCTGGACCATGTCGCGCGGCCTGGGGTCCCTCCTGCCGGCGGCGATACCGGCCTCGATGACCCGGTCGCGCTCGGCGTCGGAGAAGGCGTAGTCGGCTTCGGTACCGCGCTGGTCCCACTTGATCTTGTACAGAGGAGGCTGCGCCAGGTACACGTGGCCGGCCTCGACCAGCGGTTTCATGAAGCGGAAGAGCAACGTGAGCAGCAGCGTGCGGATGTGCTGGCCGTCGACGTCGGCGTCGGCCATGAGGATGATCTTGTGGTAGCGCAGTTTGTCGAGGTCGAAGTCCTCGTGGATGCCGGTGCCCAGGGCGGTGATGATCGCCTGCACCTCGGCGTTCTTGAGGATGCGGTCGATCCGGGCCTTCTCCACGTTCAGGATCTTGCCGCGGATGGGCAGGATCGCCTGGTGGTGGGGGTCGCGTCCGCCCTTGGCGGATCCGCCGGCGGAGTCGCCCTCGACGATGTAGACCTCGCACTCCTCCGGGTTGGTCGACTGGCAGTCGGACAACTTGCCGGGCAGGGAGGTGGACTCCAACAGGGTCTTGCGTCGGGTGAGGTCGCGCGCCTGGCGGGCCGCGATGCGGGCGCGCGCCGCCTGGCTGGCCTTGGACACGATGTCCTTGGCCTCTCCGGGGTTGCGCTCGAACCAGTCGCGCAGGTGCTCGTTGGTGACCCTCTGGACGAAGGACTTGGCCTCGGTGTTGCCCAGTTTGGTCTTGGTCTGGCCTTCGAACTGCGGATCGGCCAGCTTGACCGAGATGATCGCGGTGAGGCCCTCACGGATGTCGTCGCCGGTGAGGTTGTCGTCCTTCTCCCTCAGCAGCTTCTGGTCCCGCGCGTACCGGTTGACCAGGGTGGTCAACGCGGCGCGGAAACCCTCCTCGTGGGTGCCGCCCTCCGCCGTGTTGATGGTGTTGGCGAAGGTGTGCACCGACGAGGTGTAGGACTGGTTCCACTGCATCGCGACCTCGACCGCGATGCCCTCGCCCTCCTCCTCGAAGGAGATGATCGAGGCGTGCGCCGGCTCCTTCTTGGTGTTGATGTGCCGGACGAAGTCGGACAGACCCTCCTGGTAGTGGAAGGTGTTGACCGTCGGGCCGCCGTCGGTGAACTCGGGCCGCTCGTCGCGGATGGTGATGGACAGCCCCTTGTTGAGGAAGGCCATCTCCTGCATGCGTCGAGCCAGGGTCTCGAACGTGAACACCGTCGTCTCGAAGATGTCCTCGTCCGGCCAGAAGGTGATCTGGGTACCGGTCTCCTCGGTCTCCTCACCCTGGACCAGGCTCCCCGGCACGGTCATCTCGTAGTGCTGGCGCCACACGTGCCCCTCGCGGCGGATCTCCACGTCCAGGGCGGAGGACAGGGCGTTGACGACCGAGACTCCCACGCCGTGCAGACCGCCGGAGACGGCGTAGGACTTACCGTCGAACTTGCCGCCCGCGTGCAGCGTGGTGAGCACGACCTCGACGGCGGGGCGTTTCTCCACAGGATGGAGGTCGGTGGGGATACCGCGGCCGTTGTCGGCCACGCACACCCCGCCGTCGGCCAGCAGGGTCACCTCGATGGCGCTGGCGTGTCCTGCCAGTGCTTCGTCGACCGAGTTGTCGACCACCTCGTAGACCAGGTGGTGCAGGCCCCGCTCCGCGGTGGAACCGATGTACATTCCGGGGCGCTTGCGAACCGCCTCAAGCCCCTCCAGAACCGTGATTGATCGAGCGTCGTAGGCCAAGTGGGTACACCCTCCTGCTGGGGACGCCTGCCGTCCGCGGCCGAGCGGACGACGGTCGACCAGTGACGGGGTGATCGAAGGGGCCGGTATGCCGCGACACCTGGGGGATCACCGTCCGCCGCAGGCCCGTCCGCCCATCCTCTTCTTGGGGGCGTGGTACCGGCTACAGGCGTCTGAAGAACCACCTTCATGATACCCCGCGCGGTACGACAAAGTGGCATCGGCGGCCCTGTGCCGCACCACAACGACCGTTCAGGGAGGGAGACGAGCCCCTACACGCGGGAGGCCCTCCGAGCAAGTCCCGGTGCGGTTGAGTGCCGATCACGGCGGGCCGCCGTGAGAATACGCGTCGACGTCCGGCGGCCGCGCCCACGGCACTCGCCCTCCGGAGAAGCGGGCGCTGATCTGCGGATATCCACAGGCTGTGGACGGAGAGGGCGCGGAACGCGCCGGCACGACCCGCCTCAGCGCCGCCGGGAACCCGGTCCCCGGACCTTGATGGAGACCACCGTCCCCTCACCCAACTCCTGGTTGAGACGGCGCATCAGGTCACGCACCATCGTCCGCGCCTGGGTCGCCATCGTCGCCGAATCGGCTACCACGACGAGCTCGCCGTCCGAATAACTCTCAGGACGGAGCCTTTTCGCATTGAACTCGCCCACGATGTCGGACCAGCGACCGAACACACCGCCGACGGCCACCTGCTCCTGCCAGCCGTGCTCGATCAGCCATGTGCGCACCGCCTCACCGAACATCTGGGGTTCGTTGCGTGGCCGCAACCGGCCACGCGGACGTGAACGTCCGACGCCGCGCGGGACCGCTCCTCGCTCCTTGGCCTCGGCCCGGGCGCGGGCCAGCGCCTGGCGGGCCAGGTCCGCCCCCGAACCGACGGAGGAGGACACCGGGACGGAGGAGGGGGACGAGGAGGTCGGCCCGGCCGGCCGCCGGCCTTCGTCCACAGGCTGTGGAGGGGAACCGTCGACACCCCACATCCCGCGACCGGAGGCGGGGAGCCTTTCCACAGGCTGTGGACGACCCTCACTCACGCTCGACGCCCCCTTCGCGGACCCTGAACCGGACCCCGTCCAACTCCTTGGGGATGTCCTCGGCCACCGCCGCGGTCACCAGGACCTGCTCGGCGTCACGTACCCGTTCGACCAGCCTGCGGCGACGTTCGCTGTCGAGCTCGGCGAACACGTCGTCCAGGATGAGCACCGGATCGTCACCGTCGGAGCGCAACAGGTCGAAGGCGGCCAACTTGAGCGAGAGCGCGTAGGACCAGGACTCGCCCTGGCTGGCGTAGCCCTTGGTGGGCAGCTCCCCCAGGTACAGGTGGAGGTCGTCGCGGTGGGGCCCCACCAGGCCGACCCCGCGCTGGAGTTCCCTCTCCCGGGCCTCGTCCATGGCCGCGCGCAGCGCCTCCGCGAGCAGTGGACGACTGGTCGGCGGCGGTTCGCCCTCGGGGAGCGCCCCACTCCGGTAGTGGGGCACGGCGGGGCCGCCCGAGTCGGTCAGACCGGCGTAGGCCCGGGCGATCCTCGGACGCAGTTCCTCCACCAGCTCGAGTCGGGCGGCCAACAGCTCGGCCCCCGCCTCCGCCAGGTGATCGCTCCACACCTCCAGCGTGCCGAGGTCGGGTCTGGAGCGCTGTCCGAACATCCGACCGGAGGCCGATTTGAGCAGGGCGTTGCGCTGCTTGAGCACCTTGTCGTAGTCCGAGCGCACACCCGCCATGCGGGGTGTGCGCGCCACCAACAGATCGTCGAGAAAACGTCGCCGCTCGCCCGGGTCACCCTTGATCAGGGCCAGGTCCTCGGGGGCGAACAGTACGACGCGCAGAATCCCCAGGACGTCACGGGGACGCCCCGCGGGAGCCTGGTTGATCCGGGCACGGTTGGCCCGCCCGGGGTTGAGCTCCAGGTCCACCACCATGGACCTGTCGTCGCGCACCACCTTGGCCCGGATGATCGCGCGGGGCGCGCCCTGGCGGACGAGCGGGGCGTCGGAGGAGACCCGGTGGCTGCCGAGGGTGGCGACATAGCCGATCGCCTCGACCAGGTTGGTCTTGCCCTCACCGTTGGCGCCGACGAACCCGTTCACCCCGGGGCCCCTCTCCAGACGGACCTCACCGTAGGAGCGGA
>CALGOD010000715.1 GCA_937957845.1 uncultured Nocardiopsis sp. | reverse complement strand
TGGTGCCTTCGTGGCGCCGGCCAGGTTGATGACTTCGGCGTGACTCCCCGCGCACGCGGGGATGGTCTAGAAGACGTTCCCTTGTGGTCGGGATGGAATGGAATTCCTCGCGCGCAAGGAACCAAGGGTCGTGACGGGTGCTCCTCGTACGCGTGAGAATGCGCCTTGCACATGAGCAACTCGGTTTACATGACAGCCGTATCCGACCTGGCCACATGCGGACAGGTCGGATTTGAGCATTCTCCTGCGGAAGGCCGTCAGTCAGCGGTTCAATGTCGCCATGACGAACGAAGGGCCCCTCCAGCCCTGGAAAAACCCCCTCTCCGAGGCGACTCGCCGTGTGTGGGCCAAGTCCGACCACGACCGGGGCGGTTGGCTTCCCCTGTGGCGCCACATGGCCGACAGCGCCGCCGTCGCGGAGAAGCTCTGGGACGAGTGGCTTCCCGCCCAGGTGCGTCGCCGCGTCAGCGCCGTGCTGCCCGGAGGAGAGGGGGACGCCCGCCGCCTGGCCGTCTGGCTCGCCGCCGTCCATGACATCGGAAAGGCCACTCCCGCCTTCGCCTGCCAGGTCGAACACCTCGCGGGCGCCATGTGCCGGGAGGGCCTGGACATGCCCCTCCTTAAGCAGATGCCCGATCGGAGGCTCGCTCCGCACGGCCTGGCCGGGCAACTCCTCCTCCAGGAATGGCTGGTACGGGACCACGGTTGGAAGCCGCGCTCCACCCACCAGCTCACCGTCATCGTCGGAGGACACCACGGCGTTCCCCCCACCGCCGGCGCCATCGCCGATCTGGACCGCCATCCGGAACTCCTTCGCACTCCCGGCCACGAGAAGGCCTGGGACATGGCACAGCGCGAACTCCTGGACACCGCCGCACGGCTCACCGGCGTGGCCGACCGGCTCCGCGAGTGGAAGACGCTTCGACTCCCACAGCCCGCGCAGGTGATCCTCAGCGCGCTGGTCATCGTCTCGGACTGGATCGCCAGCAACCCCGAGCTGTTCCCCTACTTCCCCGGTGAGCGCGGTACCGACCCCGAACGCACCGAGCAGGCGTGGCGTCTTCTGGACCTTCCCCGACAGTGGAACGCCCAAGAACCCCGGAGCAGGGTCGCCGAACTCTTCGAAACCCGCTTCGACCTGCCCTCCGGTGCCGTGCCCCGCCCCGTGCAGGAACAGGCGGTCGAAGCCGCGCGGGAGATGACCGGGCCCGGCCTGATGGTCATCGAGGCACCCATGGGCGAGGGCAAGACCGAAGCCGCGCTGGCGGCGGCGGAGATCCTCGCCGCACGTACCGGCGCGGGCGGCTGCTTCGTCGCCCTGCCGACCATGGCCACCGGTAACGCCATGTTCCGCCGCTACCGCGACTGGCTCAAGCGCCTCCCCGGGATGCCGCCCGAGGCCGTCTCGGTCTTCCTCGCCCACTCCAAGGCCCACCTCAACGCCGACTTCATCGCGCTCATGGGCGGAGGGCGACACCTGGCCACCGACACCGACCGGGACGGCACCGACGACACCACTCGGGAGCGCCCCCCGACAGAGCTGGTCGCCCACCACTGGTTACGGGGACGCAAGAAGGGCATGTTGTCCTCCTTCGCGGTCGGCACCGTCGACCAACTCCTGTTCATGGGCCTCAAGAGCCGTCACCTGGCGCTGCGCCATCTCGCCCTGGCCGGTAAGGCCGTGGTCGTCGACGAGGCACACGCCTACGACACCTACA
>CALGOD010000714.1 GCA_937957845.1 uncultured Nocardiopsis sp. | reverse complement strand
GACCACCGAGATCTACACTCTTTCCCTACACGACGCTCTTCCGATCTCCTGTCCATCGGACTCACCGCCGCTCCGGAGTGGAGCCCGTTCGGCGGCCCCTCGGACTGGTTCTCCTGAGTCACGTCCGTTCGGCGGTGCCCGCCCTCCTCGGAAGGGTGCTCGCCCGACGACGTGCGGCTCCGAAGCGCGACGCCCCCACCCCTCACGGGAAGGGGGCGTCCTCGCTTTCACGGACCCCACCGGTGGTGTGACCGGTTCCAACGGAGCTTGTTGCGACTAGGGTGGAAAATGGGCATCGGGGACCCCTAGGCCCGACGTCGGCGCTGGTGAACCGTGGGAGGGCGGGGTAGTGGCGATCCGGCGGGACAGAGATGGTTAGGGTTGCCTCAGTCACACCGGGGGCCGTGGCTTGGCCCCCAAGCTACTAGCCAGTAACATTTGGGCTATGAGCACATCGCGGGACCGGTCGTAAGGCGGCCCCGCCGCCGGATGGCCGAACGGCATTCGGCATTGTTGGCATCAGGGGGCGCGCCAGCGTCCGGCCGCCTCACGGCGGATCATGGAGTGCAGGGAGGTCGGCCACCGGCCATGAATATTGTCGTTTTGGTCAAGCAGGTCCCGGACACGGCGACCGAGCGGAAGCTCAACGCCGATGACAAGACGCTCGACCGCGAAGCGTCCGACGGTGTCATCAACGAGCTCGACGAGTACGCGATCGAAGAGGCTCTCCAGCTCAAGGAGAAGCACGGTGGCGAGGTCACCATCTTGACGATGGGCCCGGACCAGGCCACCGACTCCATCCGCAAGGCCCTGTCCATGGGTGCGGACAAGGCCGTCTTCGTCAACGACGAGGCGATCCACGGCTCGGACGCGCTCCAGAGCGCCTACGCTCTGGCGCAGGCCCTGGGCAGCATCGAGTACGACGTGGTCGTGCTGGGCTCGGAGTCCACCGACGCCCGTACCGGTGTCGTCGGTGCCGCTCTCGCCGAGTACCTGGGGCTGCCGCAGCTCACCTTCGCGCGCAAGGTCGACATCGACGGCGACACCATCAGGATCCAGCGGCAGACCGACTACGGCTACGACGTCGTCGAGGCCCGGCTCCCGGCGGTCGTGTCCGTGGTCGAGAAGATCAACGAGCCCCGCTACCCGTCCTTCAAGCTCATCATGCAGGCGAAGAAGAAGCCGGTCGACAAGAAGTCCGCCGCCGACGCGGGCATCGACACGACCCGGGTGGGGCTGGCCAACGCCACCACCGAGACCGTCGACTTCGCCGACGCGCCGCCGCGCGCCGCCGGCACGGTCATCAAGGACGAGGGCGACGGCGGAGCCAAGATCGCCGAATTCCTCGTCGAGAAGAAGTTCGTGTAGGTACGGCGAGAGACTCAGGAAGGTTCAAGGATTATGGCTGAGGTCCTCGTCCTCGTCGACCACGTCGACGGACAGGTCAAGAAGGTC
>CALGOD010000713.1 GCA_937957845.1 uncultured Nocardiopsis sp. | reverse complement strand
TCCCCCAGTGCGGCGCTGGTGAAGGCCTCGGCCACCAGGTCCTCGACCGCGGGGAAGTAGTGGCCGACCAGGCCGGAGCGCACCCCCAGGTCGTCGGCCACCCGTCGCAGGGAGATGCGTTCCAGACCCTCGGTGAGTCCGATCCGGGCGGCCGCCGCGACGATCTCGTCCCGGCGCTCCTCAGGGGCTTTGCGGGTTCGTTTCCCGCCACCTCTTGACGTCATGGCACAGATGCTATTGGGTAAGCACCCAATAGTCTTATTGGTCGCGCGATCAATAGCTTAGACTGGGGGTGACCTGCTCATACCCGCCCCTCGGTGGGACTTCCACCGTCGGTCTCGAGTCCTCGCCCCGGCCCACTACGGCGTGTCCCGCACACGGGCACCGCCCCTCCGCCGACACAGCACGGGCCCGCTGTAGCAGTCGCTCATCCCTCACAGGAGACGAACGTGGACCACACACGCACCGACGCCAGGGAACTGGCCGAATACGGTTATCGACAAGAACTCCGACGCAGCCTGTCCGTATGGGCCGTGTTCGCGATCGGGTTCGCCACCATCTCGCCCGTGGTGGGCATCTACGCCGTCGTCCAGCTCGGGTTCGTCTTCGCCGGGCCCGCCTGGATCTGGGCGGTCGTCGTCGCCTTCCTCGGCCAGCTGACGGTCGCGACCGTCTACGCCGAACTGTCCTCCCAGTTCCCGGTCACCGGCGGCGTCTACCAGTGGGTACGCCGCCTGGGCGGCCCGCGCCTGGGCTGGTTGGTCGGCTGGATCTACCTCGCCTCGGCGATCGCCTCGCTGACCACGGTGGCCTACCTGGGGGCGACGTGGCTGCACATGCTCTTCAGCGACGGACCGCTGGAGCCCCTCCACCACGTGCTGCTGGGCGTGGTCTTCATCGCCGTGGCCCTGGGCATCAACCTCCTGGGCGTCAACCCGGTCAAGCACTTCCTCAACGCGGGCATCATCGCCGAGGGCGTCGCCTCCATCGCGGTGAGCGTGTTCCTGCTCGTCTTCGCGCACAACAACGGGTTCGGCATCCTCTTCCAGACCCTGGGGGCGGAGTCGGTCTCCAACGGGTCGGTCTTCGCCGGCTTCCTGACCTGCCTGGCCGTGGCCGGCTGGGCGTTCCTCGGTTTCGACGCCACCACGCAGGTCGCCGAGGAGACCGCGCAGCCCAGACGCAGTGTTCCCCGGGCCCTGCTGCGCGCCTACCTGTTCGTCGCCTTCACCGTCCTGCTCACCGGTGTCGCCGTCACTCTGGCGCTGCCGAACCCGGAGGGAGCCGTCTCCGGACGGATCGCGGACCCGGTCTTCACCGCCGTCACCGAGAACCTGGGCGCCTGGAGCGAGAAGCCCTTCATCGCGGTCGTCCTCGTCGCCTTCATCGCCTGCGCCATCTCGATCCAGACCTACATCGGCCGCGCCGTCTTCGCCTTCGCCCGCGACCGGCAGCTGCCCTTCTCCGGCACGTTGGCCACCGTCGGCCCGCGTCAGATCCCGTGGGTCTCCCTGCTGGCCACGGCGGTGCTCGCCAGTCTCGGGCTCCTGTTCGGCCTGAACGGCAACGCCGCGGCGACCCTGATCGCGTTCGGATCCGGCGGTTTCTACTTCGTCTTCCTGTCGGTCGCCCTCGTGGCCCTCGTCTCCCGGCTGAGCGGCCGGTGGCGCCCGTCGCAGGGGCGGGTGCGCCTGGGCCGTACCGGCCTGGTGATCAACGTCGTGGCCGTGGTGTGGCTGCTCTTCGAGGCGACCAACATCGCCTGGCCTCGGGTCGAACTCGCACCGGTCGGCGGCAGCTGGGTCCAGGTCTGGGCCGTGATCCTGGTCTTCTCCGTGCTGTTCGCCATCGGCCTGGTCTACGTCATGGTCGCCAAGCCCCACACCCGGCTCCCCGCGAGCCAGAACCAGGAAGAGCAGGAAGAGAAGGTGGAGACGCCCTGATGTCGTCGCAATCCTCCCCGGCCGTCGTCGTCGACCCCGACCGGGGGATGCACACCCGTGAGGTCTCCCTCAGGCCCGTCGGCCCCGGTGAGGTGGAGGTCGAGGTGCGCGCCGCGGGCGTGTGCCACTCCGACCTGCACGTCCTCAACGGGGACTGGCCCACCGACCGACCCCTGGTCCTGGGGCACGAGGCGGCGGGCGTGGTCACCGCCACCGGAGCGGGAACGACCGGACTGGAGCCGGGCGACCACGTCGTCCTGTCCTGGTTCGCGCCCTGCCGCCGGTGCCGCAAGTGCGCGGCCGGAAAGGCCTGGCTGTGCACGGGGACCCGCGCCGTCGACAACACCCTGCCCGACGGGACCACGCCCTTCACGGACACCGACGGCGAGCGGATCTGGCCCTACCTGGGGCTAGGGGCCTTCACCGAGCGGCTCGTCGTCCCCGAGTCCGCGGCGGTGAAGGTGCCCGAGGAACTGCCGTTCGACGTGGGCGCCCTGCTGGGGTGCTCCATCACCACCGGGATCGGCGCGGTCGTGAACACCGCCGAGGTCCGTCCCGGCGAGTCCGCGGTGGTCATCGGCGCCGGAGGTGTCGGCCTGTCCGTGGTGATGGGGCTCCGGCTGGTCGGGGCCGACCCCATCGTCGCCGTCGACCTGTCGCCCGAACGGCGGGAGGCGGCCCTGCGATTCGGCGCCACCCATGTCCTCGACGGCGCCACGACCGACGTCGCCGCCTGGTGTCGCGAGGAATTGGACGGCGCGGACCACGTGTTCGAGGCCATCGGCAGTCCTCGGGTGATCGAGACGCTCCCGGACATGCTCACCTCGGGCGGCGCCGCCGTCCTCGTCGGCATGGCCCCGATCGGGGCGACCGGCGCGTTCGACCTCTTCGACCTCGCCGACCAGGGCAAACAGATCCTCGGCTGCAACTACGGTTCCAGCGTGGGCCAGGTCGACATCCCGAGGCTGGCGCGCCTGTACCTGTCGGGGCGGCTGCCCATGGACGAGCTGATCGGCACGGTCCGGCCACTGGCCGAGGTCGAGGCCGCGTTCGACGACCTCAAGGCCGGCACCGGCCTGCGCACGATCCTGCGGCCCTGACAGTCGGTCGGCCCCGCTCCACCGGGCCGGCCCGGTACCCGCACCCGCACACCTTTTCTGGAGAACCGATGTACGCCGTCACCGACCCCGCCACCGGCGAGGTCCTCGCCACCTACCCGACCGCCACGGACACCGAGATCGAGACGGCCCTCGCCCTGGCCCACCGGGCCACCGCCTGGGGACGCACGAGCACGGCGGCCGAACGCGCCACGGCGCTGCGCCGCCTGGGCGACCTGCACGCCGAACACCGCGCCGCCCTGGCCGAGGGCATCGTACGGGAGATGGGCAAACCGCTCGCCGAGGCCGAGGGGGAGATCGACTTCTGCGTCGAGATCTACCACTACTACGCCGACC
>CALGOD010000712.1 GCA_937957845.1 uncultured Nocardiopsis sp. | reverse complement strand
GCCTTCGGACCGGCCATCGAACCCGCGCTGATCCGCTGGAGCGGCCTGATCGGCAACATCGTGCTGGTGGCCATCGGCCTGCTGGTGGTGTGGTTCGTGGTGGTCCGGGTCAGAAGCCGCAGGGCACGCGCCCAGGACAGGCCGACCGCGTGAGGTCGGTTCCGGCGTCCGCGGACGGTGTCGACCAGTACCGACCGGCACGTGGACACGCTCCTCCACAGACGCCTGGCGCCCACGACGAATCCACAGGTCACCGAGGGTGACACGCCCAAAGCGGTCCGGAAGGAATCCGGATGACAGGTCGCGACGGGCAGGATAGAACGGCACGAACGTCCTGGCACCGATGAACGAGGAGCACGATCCCTTGACGGACAATCCGTTCCTGTCCCCCAGTGAACTGCCCTACGAACTCCCCGACTTCGCGGCGATCCGCGAGGAGCACTTCCTGCCCGCCTTCGACAAGGGCGTGGCCGAGCACCTCGCCGAGGTGGAGGCGATCGCCGCCGATCCCGAGCCGCCGACCTTCGACAACACGATCGCGGCGCTGGAGCGCTCCGGCCGACTCCTCCAGCGCGTGCAGATCGTCCTCCACACCCTGGCCGGTTCCGACGCCACCGAAGGCATTCAGGAGATCGAGCAGCTGCTCGCTCCCCGCTCCTCACAACACTTCGACGCCGTCCTGCTCAATCGGGACCTGTGGGCCCGTATCCGTCGGGTCTCCACCGACGATCCGCAAGAGGCCTGGCTGCTGGAGCGCTACCGCCTCGACTTCATCAAGGCCGGCGCCGAGCTGGGAGAGGAGGAGCAGGCCCGCCTGCGGGAGCTGAACACCGAACTCGCCGAGCTCTCCACGGAGTTCGGGCGCAACGTCCTCCGGGCCACCGGCGAGTCCGCCCTCGTCACCGACGACGTGACCGATCTCGACGGGTTGGACCAGGCCCAGATCGACGCGATCGAGGAGGACGGCAAGTACGTCCTTCCTCTGATGAACACCACGGTGCACCCCGCGTTGGCCCAGCTCACCGACCGCGACACCCGCAGGCGACTGTACGAGCTGAGCACCGAGCGCGCCCCCGAGAACCTCGACATCGCCGTGCGCATGGCGACCCTGCGCGCCGAGAGGGCCGAGCTGCTCGGCTACCCCGACCACGCGGCCTACAGCGTCGCCGACCAGACGGCCAAGACCGTCGACGCCGTGGAGGAGATGCTCGCCCGGCTGGTGGGTCCGGTCCGACGCAACGTCGACAAGGAGGCCGAGGCGCTGGCGGAGCAGGCCGGTCACGACATCGAGCCGTGGGACTGGCCCTTCTACGCCGAGCAGGTCCGCAAGACCCGCTTCGACTTCGACGAGAGCGTGCTGCGTCCCTACTTCGAGCTCGGCCGGGTGATCGAGGACGGGGTCTTCCACGCGGCGTCCCTGTTGTACGGGATCACCTTCACCGAACGCCCCGAGCTGCGGGGCTACCACCCCGACGTGCGGACCTGGGAGGTGTTCGATCGTGACGGCTCCCCGCTGGGCCTGTTCCTCCTGGACCCCTACGCCAGGCCGACCAAGCAGGGCGGCGCGTGGATGCACAACCTCGTGGAGCAGTCCTTCCTGCTGGACCGACGGCCGGTGGTGGTGAACAACCTGAACATCACCAAGCCGGTCTCGGGTCCCACCCTGCTGACCTTCGACGAGGTCGAGACCGCCTTCCACGAGTTCGGCCACGCCCTGCACGGCCTGCTGTCGGCGGTACGGTTCCCCCGGGTGGAGGGGACCAGCGTTCCCCGCGACTTCGTCGAGTACCCCTCGCAGGTCAACGAGATGTGGGCGTTGTGGCCGGAGGTGCTGTCCAGCTACGCCAAGCACCACGAGACCGGCGATCCGGTGCCCGCCGAACTCGTGGAGCGGCTGACCGCCGCCCGCAGGTTCAACCAGGGCTTCGAGACCTTCGAGTACCTCGCCGCCGCGCTCCTGGACTGGGCCTGGCACCGTCTGGCTCCGGGTGAGACGGTGGAGGATCCCGCCTCCTTCGAGACCAGGGCGCTGGAGGCGGTGGGGGCCCTGCACCCGCTGGTCCTGCCCCGTTACCGGAGCACGTACTTCCTGCACGTGTTCAACAGCGGCTACAGCGCGGGTTACTACTCCTACATCTGGAGCCAGGTCCTGGACGCGGAGAGCGTCGAGTGGTTCAAGGACAACGGCGGGCTCACCCGTGAGTGCGGGGACCGCTTCCGGGAGAAGGTGCTCTCCGTGGGCGGCAGTGTGGATCCGATCAGAGCGGTCACCGACTTCCTCGGCCACGAGCCCGACATGGGGCCGCTCCTGGCCCGCAAGGGTCTGAACTAGGGGCTTCGGGGGGTGGCCGAGGGCGTACTTTAAGTGATCTCATGGAGGGCCCGCCTCATGACAGGGATCCCTCTCATGTCCTCAGCCACACCCCCCGGCTCGGGTCCGACCTCCCGGAAACGGTTCCGCGTCGACACCCGTGCCCTACGCGCCGACCTTCGACTCATGGCCTTGGACGCGACCGCGGCTCTGACCGTCACCGCGGTGATCTTCGCGGTCCTCTACCTACGGGTCCACACGGGTGTCTCCCCCACCATCGTGGTGATGCCGTTCCTGGCCGACGCCCGTCTCTACTGGCTCTATTGGGCCTGCCAGGCCTTCGGCTGGTCCGCCCTGCTCTGGGCGTGGATCACCGTCATGCTCGGACTGCTGCGCTCCACCGCTCCGGGGTGGTGGAGCGTGGTGTCGCACGCCCGCGTCGAACGCCTGCACCGCACCACCAGCCTGACCACCCTCGGGCTGATGTTCGCGCACGCGTTCGCCTTCTTCCTCGAACTCGTGAGGGAGAACGCCGACGGTCTCGGCCGGGGCCCTCTGGTGATGTCGGCTTTCGTCGACGTCTTCGTCCCGGGAGGTTACGCCTCCGGGACGGGACAGGTGGCGATCCTGCTGGGCCTGATCGCCTTCTACCTGGCGATACCGCTGGGGTTGGCGTTCTACGTGCGTGCCTGGACGGGGTCCCGGTTGTGGCGGGCCCTGCACCGGTTCGTCATCGTCGTGTACGTGCTCAGCGTGTGGCACACACTGCTGTACGGGACGAACGTGTGGTTCGACGGCTGGTTCCGGACCGTGGTGTGGGCGCTCCAACTGCCCGTGGCACTGCTCTTCCTGGTCAGGCTGCTGTCACCCCTGCGCCCCTCCGAACGTCTCACCCGGGACCGTCTGCTGGGCCCGGACCGGTGGCGGGCGTCGGCCGGTCTCGTCGGTCGCCTCCTCGTGGCGGCGGCCACCGTGGTCCTGCTCCTGGTCACGGTGACGGGCCGCGACGGCGGCAGGGTCCCGGGGGAGGAGACCGGGGAGATGCTGGTGACCCAGGGCATGGTCTGGGCCGGACTGGCCGTCCTGCTGACCGTGATCGGGGCGGTGGCCGTCACCGTCGGGAGGAGGACCACCGCACCCGATCCGGTGAAGCCCCCGCGGTGACCCCTTCCCATGGAGGGGTGGCGGGCTCAGTGGTGATCGTGCCCGGAGTCCTCACCGTGTCCCGCGGTCATCGGCTGCACGGGGACGGTGACCACCACCTCCTCCTCACTGGCGAAGGTCAGGGTGAGAGTGAACTCGTCTCCGACCTCGAGGGGGCGGGCGAGGTCGTTGACCATCACGTGGTAGCCGCCCGGGGCGAGTTCGGCCTCACCTTCGGCCGGCACCGGGACCTCCTCCACCTGACGCATGACCGCGGCTCCGGAGTCGGTGGTCTCGGTGTCGTGGATCTCGGCGTCGTCGGAGATGTCGGTGGACACCGAGGTGAGGGCGTCGTCGGTCTCGGCGTGGTTGGCCACGCGCAGGTAGACCGCGCCCA
>CALGOD010000711.1 GCA_937957845.1 uncultured Nocardiopsis sp. | reverse complement strand
CAGGCAGATCAGGGTGTTGGAGTGGTGCCAGGGGTGGGGGGTGGCCACGTACACGGCGTCCACCTCGGGGTCGGCCGCCAGGTCGGCGTAGTCACCGTGGCGTCGGGGGACGTTCCAGGCGTCGGCGAACTCCTCGGCTCGCTCCAGGGTGCGGGAGCCGACCGCGGTGACCCTGGCCGTGGGGGTGGACCTGAGCGCTTCGACGAAGGAGTGCGCGATACCGCCGGTACCGATCACACCCCAGCGGAGACCGCCGTTGTCATCTGTCATGGACGCATCCTAAAAAGACGGTCATGTCGGGGTCGAGGCGGGGAAGGTGTTCGGATTCGCCGCCCGGGGCCCGTACGGTGTCGGAGGAGACGGGCGAGGCCGCCCCCGAGGCCGTGAAACGGAGGAGGACATGTCCCAGACTCTCGCTCAAAGGCTCCAGGTCCGTTCCGGTGATCGGCTGCTCATCCTCAACGCTCCCGAGCGTTATCTGCGGCTGTTGGAACCGCCCCCCGAGGTGCACATCGATCTGGGCCCCATCGAGGGCGCGCACTACGACGGTGTCCACCTGTTCACCCTGGACCGGGGGACCGTGGGTCGGGAGGCGCCCCGCGCGTTGGAGCTGGTGGGAGACCACACCCGCCTGTGGGTGTGCTATCCCCAGCGGGGCGGCACCATCATCACCGACCTGACCGCGGACAAGGGCTGGGACGTGCTGGTGGACGCCGGTTGGCGCAGTACCGCCCAGGTGCCGATCGACTCGGACTGGGCGGCGCTGCGGTTCGAGCGCGGGTGAGGGCCGGCCCCGTCAGTGGTAGGTGACGGTGAGGGAACCGCTGACGGTGTCGGCGTCGATGCGCGAGTCGGCCTTGGCCGAGGTGTCCACCCGCAGGTCGCGTCCGCCGGAGGTGGAATCACCGGTGATGTGGTAGTCGCCCTGGGGAACCTGGGCCGTGATGTTGCCGCTGATGGACTCCACGCTCAGCAGTGTGAAGGGCTCCTGCGCGCTGACCTCGATGCTTCCGGAGACGGTGGAGATCTCCGCGTCGGTGAAGCCGCCGCCGACCCGCACGCTGCCGCTGATGGACTCGGCCACGACGGTGCGCGCGTCGAACCCGGACACGTCCACCTTCCCGGAGGTGCTGACGACCTCGATGTCCTCACCCTCGCCCTGGGCGGTGATGTCGCCGCTGGTGCTCTCCAGGTCCGCGGTACCACGAACCTGCTCCAGGGTGATCTGTCCGCTGACGGTCTCCACGGTGGTGTCGCCGTCGTTGCCCGACACCAGCACCCGGCCGCTGACGCTGGACAGGTCCAGTTCGCCGTCGACGTTCTCCACGTGGATGGGGCCGCTGATGGTCTCCACGGTCACCGCGGTGCCTTCGGGGACCAAGATATCGTAGTCGATCGCGCAGCCGCCGAAGAGGGAGAGCAGCAGCACGTTCGCGCAGGTGGCCTCCAGGTGCAGGTCCTGTGCGCTCTGGTGCGTCTCCTCGGTGGGTTCGCTCAAGGGGCTGCCGCGCAGGGCGCGCTCCACCTGGACCTGGTCCTGCCCGGTGCCGGTGAGCGTGACGTCGCCGCCTGTGCGGTTGTCGATCCGCACGGCCTGGGGGGCGTCGAAGGAGTCGCTGCTGGTGCCGCGGTCGACGTCCATGGTGCCCAGGACCGCCGCCACGGTCGTCACCACCAGCGCCAGCACCAGTACCGCGCCCAGGACCAGCCAGGGCCCCAGGCGGAATCTGCGCGGCTCCTTGCTCGACGAGGCGTACAGGCCCCGTGCCTTGAATGTCACGGTCTTCCTTCCCGGCGGGCTCGTGCCCCCTCGGTGTCGGTCGTCAGTTCTGTTCCGTGCCGCGCAGGTAGCGCAGCACGGCCTGGACCCTGCGGTGGTCGTGGTCGTCCTGGCCCAGGTCGAGTTTGGTGAAGATCGAGCGGATGTGTTTTTCCACGGCGCGTTCGGTGACGGTCAGTCGTGCCGCGATGCCCGCGTTGTTCAGTCCTTGCGCCATCACCTGCAGTACCTCGCCCTCGCGTGGGGTGAGGCGTTCCAGGGCGCTGTCCCTGCGTCGGCTCAGGAGTTGGGAGACCACCTCGGGGTCGATGGCGGCGCCTCCTGCGGCCACCCGGTGCAGGACCGACACGAAGTCGTCGATGTCGGCGACCCGGTCCTTGAGCAGGTAGCCGACCTTGCTGGAGCCGCCGCCCAGCAGGTCGGCGGCGTAGCGGCTGACCACGTGTTGGGACAGCAGCAGCACCGCCACGTCGGGGTGTTGTCGGCGGATGGTCACGCCCGCCTGGATGCCCTCCTCGGAGTAGGTGGGCGGCATGCGGATGTCGACCAGGCACAGGTCCACCTCGGGGTGTTGCTCCACCGCGCGGAGCAGCGAGTCGGCGTCGCCCACTTGGGCGAGGATGTGCACACCCGCGTCCTGCAGCAGGCTGGCCATGCCGCTGCGCAGCAGGACCGAGTCTTCTGCGATGACCACCCGCAGTGCCTGGTCTGGGGGGGTGGTGGGGTCGGTGTGCACGGTCATGCCTCCCAGGGGATGTCGGCGGTCAGGACGGTGCCCTGTCCGGCCGGGCTGTGGACGGTCAGGGTTCCATCGACGGCGTCCACGCGGTCCCACAGGCCGTACAGGCCCGTGCCGGCCTCGGGGTCGGCTCCCCCGACACCGTCGTCGGTGACGGTCAGTCTGAGCAGGTCGCCGCCCTGGCGGGGTGGGCGCTCCACCCGTTGGGCGTCGACCGTGACCCGTTGGGCCTCGGCGTGTTTGGCGACGTTGGTCAACGCCTCGCACGCCACGTAGTAGGCGATGGCCTCCGCGCGTGGGGTGGGACGTTCTGTCAGGTCGACGTCCACGCGTACCGGCACGGGGGCGCGGCCGGCGGCCACGGGCAGGGCCGCGCCCAGGCCGTGGTCGGTCAGGACGCGGGGGTGGAGTCCGCGCGCGACCTGACGTAGGTCCTCCATGACCTCTTTGGACTCGTGTTGGGCTTCGCCGATCAGTTCCAAGGCGGCCTGGGGGTCGGTGGTCACACGTGAGCGGGCTCGGGTCAGGGTCATGGACAGGGCCAGCAGTCGTTGTTGGGCACCGTCGTGCAGGTCGCGTTCGATGCGGCGGCGTTCGGCTTCGGCGGCGTCGATCATGCGCAGGCGGCTGTCCTGGACGTGGAGCAGGCGGCGGCGGATGCGCACTTCGGGTGCCTCGAACAGCAGCACGCGGTGCAGGAGGACCTCGGTGGCGACGACGCGGGGGGCCAGGCGCAGTCCGATCAGGAGACACAGGGGGCCGACCGTCACCAGGGTCAGTGGTCCGACCAGGTCGTCGGGGGAGCCTTGGAGGAGGACGAACACGATGCCCAGCAGCGCCGCGAGGGCGGTGGCGCCTCCGCACACCACCAGCAGCACCACCGCTCCCCCGGCCAGGAGGCCGTGCAGGGCGGTGGCGGTGCTGTAGACCACCGCCGACCAGGCGTCGCGGCCGAACACGAACCGCAAGGCGCGCGGGAGCGGGGTGTCGTCGGTCAGGGGGTCGGGTGGGCTGGTCTCCACGATCCCGAACACGTTCTCCAACCGGTTGCGTTGGACCTGGCAGGACAGGCGGGCCAGCAGGGTCGCGGTGGCCGGTAGGAGCAGAAGGAACAGGAGGGCGTCCACGGCCAGGGGGGCGGGTCCGCGTGGGGGCACGTCGGACAGCCAGGGTGCGGTGACGGTGAAGCCGACCCAGGTGGCCGAGACGATGAGCAGACAGGCCGGGACCAGGTAGAACAGGGCCAGTGTCAGGGAGGTCATCAGGTGCAGGACCTCGACCAGGTGCACACGCCAGGTGGGGCCGTAGGCCTGGGCGACGCGGGACGGCCCC
>CALGOD010000710.1 GCA_937957845.1 uncultured Nocardiopsis sp. | reverse complement strand
GATGCACCGAAGGCCTCCTCGTACTCGACCACGAACTCGGCCCCGGCCTCGTTGACGGGGTGCTCCGCGTGGAAGGGCGTCGGGAAGACGGTCCCCTCCATCATGTGGGCCGAGGCCTCATAGGCGGCCGCGCTGTCCGCGCCGACGTTGGAGACCACGGGCCGGTCGAAGCCGCGTTCCCTCAGGGAACGGGCCAAGGAAGCGGTCGAGGATCCGATCGTGCTCGCCACCACGATGTCGGGGTCCTGCGCCGTGATCGTCGTCGCGACGCCGGTGAAGGACGTCTCCGCCGTTCCGGCGTTGATCGTCTCCAGGACCTCGATCCCGTTGCGCTCGAGCCCTTCCTCGTAGACCCGGGCGTCCTGGACCATGGCGTCGTTGTCGTCGTTGACGACCATGACCGCGGTCCTGAACCCCGCTTCGGCCACGGCGTCGAGGAACTCGTCGTAGATACCGCCCGGCTCCGAGGGGACCTCGAACGGACGGAAGAGGTGGGGCGGCTCCGCGAGATCCTCCAGGATGGAAACGGTGACCACACCCGGGGTGACCGACTGGGACATCACCGGCTGGAGGGCTCCCGCCTCGCTTCCCAGGGTGCAGCACAGCACACCGGCCGCGCCGTCGGCCTCGAACTGTCTGTACGCGGCGATGGCCGCCGCGGGGTCCGCCGCCACGTCCACGACCTCCAACTCGATCTCGGTGTCCGGCCCGAGAACGCCCTCCGCGTTGGCCTGGTCGACGGCGAGCTCGATGCCTTGGCGGACCGGAACACCGGCGAAGGCCGACGGGCCGGACGTGCTGATCGCCGCCCCGATCAGAACCGTCTCCGCTCCACTGTCGGAGGGTTCATCGGCACCGCAGCCCGCTGCCGCCATCACGACGGCGACGCCCGCGACGGCGAGTCGACCACGCTTGAGGAGGATGGAGGTGCGAGACACGATCGCCCTTTCGTTTTCAAGCAATTGCTTGATCAAATTAAGCCTGATGATTACACAGTGACCACCATCACGCAAGGGGGGTACGGAACCGACCTCATCTCCGGACGTGGAGACACACCTCGGCTGAGCGGGCACGACGCCCGTCCGATTCAGCCGTCGGCCCCCTCGCCCCGCGTCAGGACCCACCGCCGGACCTCGCCCCTGCGCACCTTCCCCGTCGCGTTGCGCGGCAACTCGACGACGAAGGCGACGCCCGTCGGCACCTTGAACCGGGCCAGCTGCTCCCTGCAGTGTGTGAGTACCGTCTCCTCGTCGATCTCACTACCGGGTGCACGAACCACCACCGCGAAGGGGGCCTCGCCCCATCGCCGTGAGGGCCCCCCCACCACGGCGGCGTCCAGGACCCCGGGAAGCGATGACAGCACCCGCTCGATCTCGGCCGGGTAGACGTTCTCACCACCGCTGATCAGCATGTCCTTGAGGCGGTCGTGCAGGTAGAGGAACCCGTCCTCATCGAAGGAACCCACATCGCCCGTACGGAACCAACCGCCGACTCTGGCCGAGGCCGTCTCCTCGGGATCGCGCCAGTAACCCCGCATCACCTGGTGCCCGCCGACGACGACCTCACCATGGGCACCCGGCGGCAGCACCTCCAGCGTGTCAGGGTCGATCACGGCGACGGCGCTCCCCGGCAAAGCGCGCCCCACGCTCGCCAACCGGTGGGGTTCCTGATCGGCCCTGTCGTGGTCGTCCGGGCTCAGCAACGTCACGCCGCCGGTGGTCTCGGTGAGTCCGTACCCTTGCAGGAAGCGGCATCCGAAGACCTCTTGGGCCTCACGCAAGAGTTCGGGGGTCATGGCCGACGCCCCATAGGTCATGTAGCGGAGCCGGCTCCAATCCCTCCCACGAACATCGGCCCGCCCCACCAACGCTTGCAGGATCGCGGGAACCACCACGACGTGGGTCACCCCGTACTCGAGCCACACAGAGGCCAACTCCGTCGCCGGGACGCTCGGGAGAAGCAGCAGCTCCGCCCCGTTGAGCGTGGCCAGGACGGCGTACCCGAGTCCGGCGATGTGGAAGAAGGGAAGGGGTGCCATGGCCACCGAACCGGGACCGAGCTCGTTGAGGTCCTGGATCGCGCCGTACTGCGCCACCAGGTTGTGCCCGGTCAACTCGATTCCCTTGGGCCGCCCCGTGGTACCGGAGGTGTAGAGCATCAATCCCACCTCGTCGGGTCCGGCGGGCGCGTACGGCGCGGTGCCGGGATCGGGCGCCACCAGGTTCTCGGGTGAGGGCCCGCCCCCCAGACCGAGCAGTACCCGATCGGCCGGCGGCTCAGCGGAAAGTCCTGGTGCCTCCCCACCGGCGAGCACGATCGCCGCGGGATCACAGTCGGCGACCATTTCCGTCAGTTCACGTGGCGCCGACAAAGGATTCACGACGACGGGGACCATGCCCGCGCGAGCGGCTCCATGGACGGCGGCCAGTGTCCGCGGATGGTGCGTACCGAGCACCGCGACCCGGTCTCCGGGCCCCAGCCCACGCCCGACCAGCCACGACGCGAGTCTGGTGGCCTCCGCGTCGAGTTCGGCGAAGGTCCAGGTACGTTCCTCGGTCCGGATCGCGGGCAGGTCAGGGGTCATTCGCGCACGCCGGGCCAAGACCTGACCGAGTCCGGTCATCACCTCACCGTCGGGCAGACGCGCCGGCGTGTAAGGGGTCACCACAGGTTCGGGGATCACGGTCTCTTCTCTCCCTTGTTCGGGTCCGGCCTGCGCGTCCCCGCCGGAAAGCCTCCGATTCGAGCGGGCGTGACTCACGTTCGCGGAAGCCTCATACCAACGACCCGGCCGTGGTCCACACCACGACCGGGTCACCACCAACGGTCGTCTCAGCCCAGTTCCAACTCGCGAAGCGAGCCGTCGGCCTCCCACTCCAAGACGATCCCGGGATCGTGGGCGACGGACTGCCCCTCCTCGACCGACACCGACCCGTAAACGGTCTCGTACTCCTCCACCGACGCCAGTGCTTCCTTGACCAACGCCGGGTCGGTGCTCCCCGCGCCCTTCAGACCATGGGCCATCAGCCACATCGCGGTGTACCCCTGGGCCGCGAACAGGTCGGGGTGCTCCCCGAACTCCTCCTCGTAGGCGGTCACGAACGACTTCGCCATCTCGTTGCGCGGGTGGGTGGCGGCGAACGGGGTCGGGAAGGTGACTCCTTCCATCGCATGTCCCGCCGTCTCGAACAGGGTCGGCCCGGAAGCTCCGTAACTGGTCAGAATGCGCTTGTCGAAGCCCCGCTCACGCAGCGCACGCGCGAGCTGAGCGGTGGAGCCGCCCAGCATGCTGGAAACGACCACGTCCGGGTCGACGGCCGCGACCTCCGTCGCCGGACCGACATGGTTGGTGTCGGCCGCGGCGATCGAGACCGTCTCGAGGATCTCGATCCCGTTCCGCTCCAGCGCGGCCGTCCAGACCTCACCATCGGCGACCATCGGATCGAGGTCGCCGTTCACCACCATGACCGCGGTCTCATAACCTTGGTCCGGCACTATCGCATCGACGAACGAGTCGTACATTCCGCCTTCTGCGGCGGGGAGCAGCACGGAACTGAAGACATGCGGGACCTCGACGGCCTCCGCACGGTTGGAAGAGGTGACCACACCCGGCACCTCTCCCTCCTTGATCAGTGGCGCGAGCGCTCCGGTCTCCGACGCACCACAGCACAGCACCCCAGAGGCACCGTCGGAGACATACTCCTGGTACAGGGAGATGGCCCGGGCCGGATCGTCGTTGATGTCGTCGATCTGGAGTTCCACGGTGATTCCCTCACCGAGGAAGGCGGTCTCGTTGATCTCGTCGGCCGCCAGTCGCGCCCCCTGGGTCAACGGCACCCCCGCGAACGAGGACGGGCCTGAGGTGAGCGCGGGGAACCCGATGAGGTAGCTCGTTTCCTCCGCGCCGCTCTCGGATCCTCCGCACGCGGCCACCAGGAGCAAGGCCACGGTGGTCGCTCCCGCCGCGAGGACACGGCGGCGCACACGATTCGAACGATGGGTGATCATGGTTCCCCTTCTTCTCGAACACTGATCGACGTGGTGAGATCCGTTACGGTCGTCTTTTGCCGTGCGGGCACGTCATCCGGCACAGCTCGCCCGCTCGAACGGTGATCAACGTGAGGAACCGGGCTTCGTCGAAATCACGCCGCCCTGTGTCCCCTTCTTCGAAGGACTCCTTCGGAGCCTCTCCGAGGGCTTGTCCGCGCAGCGGCCACCGGAGATCTCGGCGGGTCCGCGCCTTGGTCGGTGCGCCCGGTCAGGGCAGATGGGCACCTACACGCGTGCGGCCACGCAGCAGGTCCCGGGAGACGATCATCCGCTGTGTCCCGTCGATGCCCATCTCCAGCGCACGGTGAGCGAGCCCCGACTCATACGAGGCAATGAC
>CALGOD010000709.1 GCA_937957845.1 uncultured Nocardiopsis sp. | reverse complement strand
CGGCCGCGAGCCCGGGGGCGTGCGTCCGGTGCTGCGCAACCGGGCCGGGGACCGGCTCCGACAGGTCCCCGACGGCCTGGTGATCACGGCGCCCCAGGGGTCGGCCCGGACCACGGGCCTGTGGCTGCGGCCCGCGTTGGAGCCTCGGCCCGCACACGGCTCCGCCACGCCTGCCCAGGAGGATCCTCGCCGGGTGTTCACCGGCATGCACCGTACTCTCGTCGCCACCGGGCACGACGAGGTCTTCGGGCCGTCGGGGCCCGGTGCGCCCGACGCCCCCGACGACCGCACCGACGAACTCGTGCTGTCCGCGCCGAGCGGACACGGCGACGGCCCCCGGTTCGTCGCGGGAGTCCCCGGTCCGGTGACCGTCACGGGGGAGGCGGGCGGTGTCCGGGGCACCGTGGACCTGGAGGTGCTGCCCGCCCCGACCGCGCTCCGGGCCGCCCCGGGGCGCCTGGGGCTGGCCTCGTCCGAGGACACCGCCTCCTTCGTGCTCACCGGCACCACAGAGGAGGGGGCTCGGGCACCCGTCGAACCGGCCGACGCCGAGGTCGAGGTCTCCCCCGGGCTCGCCGAGGTCGTGGCCCGAGGCGACGGCGGCTTCGAGGTGCGGCCACTCGCCGAGGAGGGCAGCGGCATCGTCACGGTGACGGCCGGTGGGGTGAGCGCCGAGGTGCCCTTCTCCATCGGCACGCGGACGCTCCCCATGGTGACCTTCGACGATGCGAAGGAGTGGACGGCACGGTCCGCGCGTGGCACGGCCGAGGCGCGTCCCGTGTCCGGCCCCGACGGTCCCGGGTTGGCGCTGGCGTACGACTTCACCCGCGATATCCGCATCCGGACCGCCTCCGTCCACCCGCCCGCACCGATCGCCCTCGACCAGCAGGCCTTCGCTTTCACGGTGGGTGTGCGCGGTGACGGCAACGGTGCCCGTCTCATGATCGGCCTCACCGACGACAGCGGTGTGGGCCATTCCCTGAAGGGGCCCGCGATCGACTGGGAGGGCGCGCGCGACGTGCGACTGGAGGTGCCCGACGGTGTCGTGCATCCGGTCACCGTCTCCCGTGTGTACCTGCTGGAGGACGACCCGAGCCGCGCCTACGCCGGAGAGGTGGTGCTGGACGGCCTCACCCTGGAGACCACCCCCGAGCCCGCCGACAGTGCCTCCAGTGTCACTCTCGACCATTGACAACGCTTTCGGCGTCACTCTCGACGGTTGACAGTGCCTCCAGCGTCACCGTCGGCCGTGACCCCGCGCGGGGTATCCCGGAAAGGCGTGACGCCTTCGGCGTCGGCCCGACACGGTGCGAGCCGACTCCGAAGGCCGTGGGGCCCAGGGCCGATGCGTCAGATCAGACGCGGTCGACCATGAGCCGTCCGTCGGCGGCGCTCCGACCCGCCAGCCCAGTGCCGTAGTTGGCCTCCACGCGCGAGCGCTCGGAGGCGTTGGGGTAGGCGTTGGTGCAGTTCACACCGGCGGTGGAGCCGGACATCAGCGCTGAGCACGGGCCGGGCTTGACGTCGGGCAGACCCAGGCTGTGGCCGAGCTCGTGCGCGGCGATGCGCACCGCGTCGTAGCCCTCGGCGGTGCCCTGGCGGCCCATCCAGACGGTCACCTGTCCACCCGGGCGCACCGGGCCCAGGTTGGCGCGGGGCCAGCCGT
Organism: uncultured Nocardiopsis sp.; assembly: GCA_937957845.1. Classification (GTDB taxonomy): domain Bacteria; phylum Actinomycetota; class Actinomycetes; order Streptosporangiales; family Streptosporangiaceae; genus Nocardiopsis. The sequence goes on along the minus strand of CALGOD010000709.1, from coordinate 2,749 downwards.
TGTCGGCGATGATGCGGATCTCGGCACGCCGTCCGGCGGGGACCGGTTCCAGGCGGACGTTACTGACGCTGGAGTTCCACACACGCACGGCCGCGGAGACGGCGGAGGTGTACTCCGCGGCCCGGCCGGCGTCGTAGTAGAGGACGGTCTGGCGCAGCGGCTGGGACTGCTCCGCGGGTGTCGCGTTGGCCGGTGCGGTCCCGACCATCGTCAGCGCCAACGCGCTCATGAGGATCAGGAGGGGTGTGAGGATGCGTCTCAGCATGGGGGGTCTCCCTGGGGGTAAGGGGTGCTGATCCCTAATGTGACCCGGTGGGGTCGGCCTGATGCTATGGGTAGCGACGTACCACCACAAGATGTGCAGAACACCTAGTTAGGACAATTTTCGCGCCGCAGGGAAGAGCCGGTCCGGGAGGAGCCACCGGGCGATGGCGGACCCGCGCCTCGCCCCCGAGGAAGGACCTTCCGAGGACAGAGGTGCCCCCACCCTCGCCTGAATCGACGAGAAGCTCTAGTATCCAGAAGTAATAGGACGTCCTACTAAATGAGGGAGCACCTCGTGAACGACCTGCATGTGCCCCGGAACCCCGTCCGCCTGGTCACCGCGTCGAGTCTGTTCGACGGGCACGACGCCTCGATCAACATCATGCGGCGGATCTTCCAGAGCCAGGGCTGCGAGGTCATCCACCTGGGTCACAACCGTTCCGTCCAGGAGGTGGTCGACGCCGCTCTGGAGGAGGATGTGCAGGGCGTCGCGGTCTCGTCCTACCAAGGCGGCCACATCGAGTACTTCGAGTACCTCGTGGAGTCGTTGCGGGCGAGGGGCGCCGGCCACATCAAGGTCGTCGGCGGGGGCGGCGGTGTGATCGTGCCCGCCGAGATCGAGCGACTGCGTGCCGCCGGCGTGACGATCTTCTCCCCCGAGGACGGTCAGCGGATGGGGCTGGCGGGGATGATCAACTCGGTCGTCGCCGCCTGCGACTTCGACCTGTGGGCGGACAAGCAGGTCACCTTCGAGCAGGTGGTGTCCGGCAAACGGCTCGCCATCGCCCGCGCGGTGACCGGGGCCGAGACCGGCAGGCTGGACGACGAGACCCTCACCTCCGTCCGTGACGCCGCGCGCGAGCGGTCGGTACCGGTCCTGGGCATCACCGGTACCGGCGGCTCGGGCAAGTCGTCCCTGACCGACGAGCTCCTACGGCGGTTCCGCGTCGACCAGCGGGACGGGCTGCGCATCGCGGTCATCGCCGTCGACCCGACCCGACGCAAGGGTGGTGGTGCGCTGCTGGGCGACCGCATCCGCGCGAACGCCCTGGACGGCGATCGGATCTTCTTCCGCAGTCTGGCCACCCGCGGCAGCCACGAGATCCCCGAGCACCTCTCCGACGTGATCGCCGTGATGAAGGCCGCCGGCTTCGACCTGGTGGTGGTGGAGACTCCGGGCATCGGGCAGGGGGACGCCGGCATCGTGCCGCTCGTCGACCACAGCCTCTACGTCATGACGCCGGAGTTCGGTGCGGCCAGCCAGTTGGAGAAGATCGACATGCTCGACTTCGCCGACACCGTGGCGATCAACAAGTTCGAGCGACGCGGCGCCAAGGACGCGCTGCGCGACGTGGGCCGACAGCTCGTCCGCAACCGCGAGGCGTTCGGTAAGAAGCCCGCGGACATGCCGGTCTTCGGAACCAGCGCGGCCACCTTCAACGACGACGGGGTCACCGCGCTCTACCAGCACCTGCGGGACGAACTCGGGCGGAGCGGACTCGACCTCAGGGACGGCGCCCTGCCCCGGGTCGACGTACGCCACTCCTCGGGCATCAGCCGGATCGTGCCGACGGACCGTGTGCGCTACCTGTCCGAGATCGCCGAGACGGTACGGGCCTACCACGCCCGCACCGAGGAGTACGCCGAGGCCGCGCGCCGCGTCCAGCGGATCGAGGCCGTCCAGAACGAACTGGCCCGGAGCGGAAGATCCGAGGGTGAGGTCTCCGCCCTGCTGGAGGAGGCCCGTGGGGGGCTTCCGCACGAGGTCGCCGAGCAGATCGGGCAGTGGCCGCGGGTCGTGGAGGCCTACTCCGGTGACGAGCAGGTCGTCAGGGTTCGTGACAAGGAACTGCGCACACGACTGACACGGGAGTCGCTCTCGGGGAACAAGATCCCCCGGGTCGCGCTTCCGAGGTTCACCGACCACGGTGAGCTGGTGAGGTTCTGGCGGAGCGAGAACCTACCGGGCCACTTCCCCTTCACCGCCGGCGTGTTCAAGTTCAAGCGCGACGGTGAGGACCCCGCGCGCATGTTCGCCGGAGAGGGCGACCCGTTCCGCACCAACCGGCGCTTCAAACTGTTGTCGGCCGACAGCGAGGCCACACGTCTGTCGACGGCCTTCGACTCCGTCACCCTCTACGGGCGTGACCCCGACGAGCGTCCCGACATCTACGGCAAGGTCGGAACCTCCGGCGTGTCGGTGGCCACGCTGGACGACATGAGGGCGCTGTACGACGGTTTCGACCTGGTCGCCCCGACCACGAGCGTCTCCATGACCATCAACGGCCCCGCCCCCACGGTGTTGGCGTTCTTCCTCAACAGCGTGATCGACCAGCAGGTCGACGCCTTCCGGGAGAGGGAGGGACGGGAACCGGACGAGGGCGAGCGCGCCGAACTGGAGGCGTACGCCCTGGCCAACGTGCGAGGTACCGTGCAGGCCGACATCCTCAAGGAGGACCAGGGCCAGAACACCTGCCTGTTCTCC
>CALGOD010000708.1 GCA_937957845.1 uncultured Nocardiopsis sp. | reverse complement strand
ACCGCGTGCCTCGTCCTCGCCCGGGTCATCGGAAGGGGCACGCGGAACGGACCCGCCGCCGGTAACGGCGGCGGGTGGACGGACAGGGTCGAGTGCGGGGTATTCGTTCATATCCGTTCCAGCTTACGAACGCCCCACAGTGAACGTCGGCGCAGACTAGAGGGTGATGTCCCCGTGGAAGTCCCGGGCCTGGATGACCCGGGCATGGCCGCTCACCCCACCCTGGATGCTGTTGTACACGGCGCCGTCGCCCTCCTGGACGACCTCCCGGCGCAGTTCGTCCATCAGACGACGGATTCCGGGGTCCTCGCTCTCGGCGTGTTCCAGGTGCTCCACGACCGTGGCCAGCGCCGCCGGGTCCTCTGCGGCCAGACGGGCCTCGTCCAAGGCCTCCTGGGCCTCGGGACGAGAGCGGAAACGGGCGAAGACCGCCCTGCACAGGGATCGGAAGGCCGTGACGGTGCCGTCGGTCGCGGACTCGGTGATCTTCGTTACCGCGCCCGTGACGATGGCGGTGGCGATGGCGAGGGTGGCGGGATCGGCCATGGGGGGCTCCTTCGTGTCGGTGACCGTGTTCCCAGTCTTCCCGTTCAGGTCCGGCGTTGTCGCGCTTTCACGACCAGGAGGGTCAGGCCGCGCCAGCCGAGCATGGTGGCGGCGAGGAACGCGGAGGTCACCACGACGAAGCTGAGAGGGGCGTTCTCACCGTTGAACAGCCGCAGCACCATACCGCCGACCACCGTCACGGCCCACACGAACAGACCGGTCGGCCAGAGCCTGGCGGGAGCGTTCCAGGCCATGGTGACCACCCAGCCCAGGACCGTTCCGGCGGCGAAGGGCCACGCGACGGAGACGACGGAGACCAAGGCGGTGCCGGTCGCGTGGTCGATCTTGCCGATGACGACGAAGGCGAGGACACAGGCCAGGTCGGCCAGCAGAGCGGCGAGGGCGATGGGCACCGTGGAGGAACGCATGTGACCAGGTTACGCACGGTGCCCGGACCTCCCCGCCGGGGGCGGGCCCGAGATCGGAAGAGCACACGTCTGAACTCCAGTCACAAGACGGAATCTC
>CALGOD010000707.1 GCA_937957845.1 uncultured Nocardiopsis sp. | reverse complement strand
GCACAACTTCACGTCGCTGCCGCGGATCCGGTCCGAGCGTCCCGCGTTCGACCTGCACCATCCGCACGCCGCGGCTCCCCAGGCCACGGACCCCGAGAGGACGTAGTTCCGGGATCGGGCATTCGGCGGGTGCTCCTCCTGGGGGCACCCGCCCTTCGAACAGGCTCAACGCACCGACCGTACGCAAGACCGGTTCGGGTGGAAGGCGCAGGATCGTGAGTCCATCTCCTGGCGACAACGCACAGCGACCGCTCCTGGACGGCCGCGCCGGTGTGGTGTTCACCGTCCTCGTGTCCATGGTCGTCCTGCTGATGCTGTGGGCGTTGACCGACCACGTCGCCTTCGTCCTGGCCGCGTGTTGCGTGGGGGCCGCCGTGCTCGCGGCGGCGTGCGTGCGGACCCGGGCGGAGTGGACCGAACTGGTCGGTGGTCCCTTGGACGGTGAACGGATCCCCTCCACCAGTGCCGCCCGTCCGGGAGGACCCGGGCTGGTACTGGCCGTGCCCGGTGGGGGCCGGGCACGCTACAGCCCCGACGGCTCCGGGCGCCTGGTCTACCGAGGGCGTGCCAGGGGCCGCTGAACGCCTCGGCCCTGTGACGTCCGTCTCAGGCCGAACCCTACAAGGACGCAAAGCGTGAACTGTGCGCTCCGCCCCTCCTCGCTCGTCAACGGGGTAACGGACAATAGGGAGAAATCCGCTCGCTCCTACGTCCTTCCAAGGGAGTCCCGCCCATGCCCACGACCAAGACAGGTGTCCGCCACAGAGGGCTGACCGCCCGGGACCTCGCGCTGATCGCGGTCTTCGCGGCCCTCATCGCCGCGCTCAGCGTCACCATCGCCATCCCGCTGCCGTTCTCCCCGGCCCCCATCACCCTGCAGACCCTCGGCATCATGCTCGCCCCCGCCCTCCTGGGCTGGAAGCGCGGCACCCTCGCCGTCGCCGCCTTCATCGCCCTCGGCCTGGCCGGGCTGCCCCTGTTCGCGGGAGGCATGGGAGGCATCGGAGTCCTGGCCAGGCCCACGGGCGGGTTCATCGTCAGCTGGGTCCTGGCCGCCCTGGTCATCGGGGTGCTCACCGAGCTCATGACCCGGCAGGGCCGTTACCGTTTCTGGCCCGGTCTGGGCATCAACATCGTCGGTGGCATCCTCGTCATCTACGCGATCGGTATCCCCTGGATGGCCGTGGTGGCCGGCAGCGGAGCCCTGGCCATCACCTACTCCATGCTGGCCTTCCTGCCCGGTGACCTGATCAAGGCCGTCGTCACCGCACTCATCGCCCAGGCGGTCCTTCGGGCCTACCCCATCCCGCCCGCGGGACGTCCCGTCGTGAAGGCCGGCGACGGCGGCGAGACCGCCTGATGCTGCGGCTGGAAGAGGTCCACCACTCCTACGACGGTCGCCCGGTGCTGCGCGAGATCACCCTCGAACTCGCGCAGCACCGTATCGGCGTGATCGGGGCCAACGGATCGGGCAAGTCCACACTCGCCCGTACCCTCAACGGCCTCGTCGTCCCCGACAAGGGCAGTGTGACGATGGGGGAGTGGGACACCCGGCGTCACGCCAGGCACATCCGGCGCAGGGTCGGCTTCGTCTTCTCCGACGCCGCCAACCAGATCATCATGCCCACCGTCGCCGAGGACGTGGAGATCGGTCTGCGCTCCCTCGGACTCGGTCGTGAGGAGATCGAACGTCGGGTCGAGGCCGTCCTGACCCGTTACGGGCTCGACGGCCATCGCGACCATCCCGGACACCTGTTGTCCGGTGGGCAGAAACAGCTCCTGGCCCTGGCCTCGGTCCTGGTCACCGAGCCCGAGGTCCTGGTCTGCGACGAGCCCACCACCCTGCTCGACCTGCGCAACACCCGTATGGTGCACCGTGTCCTCGACGGACTGGAGCAGCAGGTCATCCTGTTCACCCATGACCTGGACCTGCTCGACGGCTTCGACCGGGTCCTGGTCATGGACGCCGGCCGGGTGGTCTTCGACGGAGTGCCCGGTGACGCCGTGGAGCACTACACCGAACTCATGGACGGACGATGAGCACCGTCGGTCTCTACGTTCCCGGCAGCGGGCCGCTCTACCGTCTCCCCGCCGGAGCCAAGCTCCTCGCGTTGCTGCTGGTCGGTGTCGGCCTCGTCGTCGCCGCCGACCACCGGGTCGCGCTCGCGGCCCTGGTGGTCGCCCTGGTGCTCTATCCGCTGGTGGGGCTGCCCCTGGGCCGGGCCTGGTCGGTACTGCGCGTCCTGTGGCCGTTCCTGCTGGCCATCGGCCTGTTCCAGATCGTGTTCGGTGAATGGCAGACGGCTCTACGTCTGTGCGCCCAGTTGGCCGCCCTGGTCCTGTTCGCCAACCTCGTCACGCTCACCACCCGCGTGCGCGAGATGCTCGACCTCTTCGAGTGGATGGTCGGTCCACTACGGCACGTGGGCGCCGATCCCGACCGGATCGCCCTCGTCCTGGCGTTGACGATCCGCTCCATACCGATGGTCGCCGCGGCCTGGCAGGCCGCCCGGGAGGGATATCTGGCCCGGGGGCTGACCGGATATCCCCATCTGCTCGTGGTCCCGGTCATCGTGCAGCTGCTGCGGATGGCCGACGCGACGGGAGAGGCGCTCGTCGCCCGGGGAATCGACGAGGCCACCCGGCGCTGAACACCACGACCAGGGAAAGACGAAATGACGGGGACCCATACCGATCAAGTATCGGATAGTCGTCTATGTGGTGTTTTGGGGGATAATAAGTCCACAGATTAGAAGCTCCGCGTCAACGAACCGGTGATACCGTGCCACGGCGTCATCCCCCCGCCGCAACCCGTGCCTGGTCCGTCGTCGCCACGACGGCCGTAGTCGTCCTTGTGATGACCTTCGCCCTGCCGGGAGCCACGTCCGCGGCGCGGAGCGCGCCGCCCTCGGCCGACCCCTCCCTGGTACGCGCCCTGCTCTCCAGCGAAAACCCTCCCCTGGTGCCCTTCGCGCCGGACACCGTGCCGGCCGGCGGTGGGCGGACCCTCACCTTCGACCAACGGCGGGAGCTCACCGAGCGCATGGACGCGCTCGGCGAGGAACGGGGCGCCGACTTCGGTCTCGCGGTGCAGGACCTGCGTACCGGTGCCACCTTCAGCCACAACGCCCAGCAGGGGTTCCCCACGGCGAGCGTGGCCAAGCTGCCGATCCTGGCCATGCGCCTGCTCCACGCCCAGGAGGAGGGACGCGACCTCACCGAGCAGGAGAGGGAACAGGCCGAGGTGATGATCCGCTACAGCGACAACGAGGTCACCGACGGTCTGTACTCGCGGATCGGCTTCACGGACGGTTTCGTGCACGGTGCTCGGGCCTTCGGCCTCACAGGCACAGATCCCCACCCCCGGGGAGTGTGGGGCGCCACCATGACCACCGCCGCCGACCAGGTGCGCCTGTTGCGCGCGCTCTACTCCGAGGAGGGGCCCCTGTCGGAGCGGGACCGCCTCTATCTGCGCGAATTGATGGAGTCGGTCGCCGCCGAGCAGGCGTGGGGGATCTCGGCCTGCGCGGGGCCCCACGACACCGTGGGGCTCAAGAACGGATGGACACCGCGCGAGAGCAACGGCGGACTGTGGAACGTCAACAGCGTCGGCTACGTGGTCGGCCCCGACCGGGAGTACCTGGTCGCGGTCCTGAGCGACGGCAACAGCGGCTACACCAGCGGGGTGGAGCTGGTGGAGGAAGTGGTGTCCACGGTCACCGGCGCCCTGGAGGAGGCCGCCTCCTGACCCCGTCCGACGACGGTGGCTCCAGTGTCACTGTCGGCGGTGAGGCCAAGGAACAGGATCAGGGCCGGCCGGAAACCTTGTTTCCGGCCGGCCCTGTGTGCGCCTCAGGGGCGGGACCCGTGAACACGTGACGAAGCGCCGAGGCGGGGTGCCTAGCCCAGTGGTCCGCCGGCCACGTACAGGACCTGACCGGAGACGTACCCGGCCTCCTCACCGGTGAAGAAGGCGACGGCGTTGGCGATGTCCTCGGGAAGGCCCACCCGGCGCACCGGGATCTCGGCCTCCTTGAAGGACTTCATGTCCTCGTACTTGACGCCGATGCGCTCGGCGGTCGCCTTGGTCATGGCGGTCTCGATGAACCCGGGCGCGACGGCGTTACAGGTCACACCGAACTTGCCCAGCTCGATGGCCAAGGTCTTGGTGAACCCCTGGAGCCCGGCCTTGGCGGCGGAGTAGTTGGCCTGGCCCCGGTTGCCCAGCGCCGAGGAGCTGGACAGGTTGACGATCCGTCCCCAACCGTTCTTGGTCATGTGGGCCTGGGCGGCCCGGCTCATCAGGAACGTGCCCCGCAGGTGCACGTTCATCACGGTGTCCCAGTCCTCCACGGACATCTTGAACAGCAGGTTGTCGCGCAGGACACCGGCGTTGTTCACCAGGATCGTGGGCGGGCCGAGACGCTCGGCGACGGTGTCGACGGCGGCGCTCACCTGCTCGGGGTCGGCCACGTCGCAGCCCACGGCCACAGCCGTGCCGCCGGCGGCGGTGATGCGGTCCACGACCTCCTGGGCGTCGGACTCCTTCAGGTCCAGGACGGCGACGGACCGCCCCTCACTCGCCAGACGCTCGGCCACGGCGGCGCCGATCCCGCGGGCCGCACCGGTCACGATGGCTACACGGGGCGTTGGGGACATGGTGTTACCTCCAGAGTTCATGCGGTGGGCGCGGGGAGATCCTATCGGCATGCCAACCGGTCGGTAGGGGCCCGGGGTGGCATTCAGAGGAGAAGGGGGAGGTCTCTCGTGAATTCGCCTCCCGAACCGGCGGAAGATGGTCTTCCCGTTTGCCTGCGCGGTGCCCCGGTGTGTCCTACGATTGTTCAAAGACCGAGATGCACGTGCATCCGAATCGTGCAGCGGCACGCGCCCGCAGGGCCTCACCGGCCCTTCGGACACGACACTGCCGACTCACCACGGTGCATCAGGGAGGAGTGGAAGGCATGGAGTGCGCGGAGGCTGTGGCCGAGCCGACCGGTGGTTGGTGGCTCAGGGTCCTGACGCACGGTTCGCGCCGCTGGAACACCCCTGTCTGCGGAGACAGGCACGACGCCCTCACGTGGAGCTTCGTGCCGCGTCCTCGTGCGGTGGGCGCCGCGCGGGAGATCTCCGAGGCCCTCCTCCGCGAATGGGGGATGCAGTACTTGTCCAACGAAGTCGCGGTCGTCGTTTCCGAATTGGTCACCAATGCGGTCAGGCACGGTGCCCCCCTGTCCCTGCCCGAGCAGGAGGAGGGCGGTATTCAGCTGTCACTGATGCGCAGCGGCAACGAATTCATCTGCGCGGTCCGTGACGGTGGAGAACGGTTGCCACGGAGAAGGGAAGCCGATCTCGGCCTGGAGGGCGGCCGGGGACTTGCCCTGGTGAGTGCTTTCGCGCGAGAGTGGGGTGTGATTCCCACACCGCCCGGCGGAAAGTTCGTTTGGGCGCAATTCGCGTGAGTCGATCACCGTGTGCTGTTCTCCGGGAGGCATCGCCATGGCGGTGTGGCCCGCCCTGGAGAGGTGAACGGAAGGCTCTTCCGGATCGCGGGGGTGATCGGGAGCCGTGCCCCCTGTCGTGTACATGTAGTGTCTTGACCGTATGGAAGGCATCCCGCCGGCCCGGATACCCTTGGGCGAGGAATGGACGGAGAGGCGGCGAACGTGGATATCGCTCGGTTGCGCCAAGGAAGCGGCCCCACCGTGCGCCGCATGTTGATCGGACACGAGCTGCGCCAACTCCGCGAAGCCCGTGGTATAAGCCGTGAGGACGCGGGTAACAAGATTCGCGCCTCGGCGTCCAAGATCAGCCGTATGGAACTCGGCCGGGTCAGTTTCAAGCTGCGCGATATCGAGGACCTCCTGAAGATGTACGGGGTCACCGACCGCAAGAAGATCAAGGAAATCCTCGAAGTCGCGCGGGAATCCAACAAGCCGGGGTGGTGGCGGGAGTACGGGGACTCACTGCACAAGTGGTTCACCCGCTACGTCGGCTTCGAGGAGGCCGCCGACCACATCCGTATCTACGAGTCCCAGTTCATTCCCGGTCTGCTGCAGACCGAGGAGTACGCGCGGGCGATCATCTCCGGTGGTGTGGAGACCGACCTGGTCACCGAGCAGCGCGTGGAGGCCAGACTCAGGAGACAGCGCCGCCTGCGCACGGACAAGAAGATGCGCATGTGGGTGATCCTGGACGAGGCCGCGGTGCGCCGTCCCATCGGGGGACCGGAGGAAGGCCGCGAGATCATGCGCGGTCAGCTGGAGTGGCTCATCCAGCTCAGCCAGGAGTACGACAACATCACCCTCCAGATCGTCCCCTTCTCAGTAGGTGCGCACGCGGCCGAGGCCGGTTCGTTCACCCTGCTGCGCTACTCGGAGTTCGAGTTGGCGGACATGGTCTACCTGGAACAGCTCACCGACGCGGAGATCATCGACCGGCGCCCCGTGGTGGAGGCCTACACCAAGGCCATGACCAGATTGAGCGTCGCGGCGGCCACACCGGACGAGACGCTGGAGATGCTCAAGAACATGCTGAAGGACCTGGACAAGGACGACGAGGGTTAGAAGCACGTCTTCGGGGAGAGGTCCCGAAAGGACCGGGGATCGACCAGGGCTCGCTGCTGCGGGCCTTTTCGGTTTTCTGGGAGGACTTCCTCCGCCGAGTGGTGTGCGCCCACCGTCCGAGGGCCGATCGGTCACCGGTGGAGTGCTCTGGCCGACCCGGCTGAGGGGATGGCGGCCGGGGTGGCGCGCAGGGGTGCCATCGCGCGGCGATGACCCCGCCTGCGTGCTCCGAGCACCGAGGTGACCTGGGACCGCCTACCCGAGAAGGTTGTCGAAGTCCCCGTCCTTGGCACCGAGGATCAGGCAGTCGATCTCCTCCTGGGTGTAGATCAGGGCCGGCCCTGACGGGAACCGGGAGTTGCGAACGGCGATCGATCCGTCGCCGAGGCGGGCCATCTCCACACAGGCGCCCTGAGAGTTGCTGCGCTTGGCCTTCTGCCAAGCCGCTCCCACGAGATCGGTCGCGGGAATGCCGTTGCGTGCGGTCATGCTGCTCCTTAGTCGTTTGAGGGGCAGTCCGTGCCGATGCACTCACAAATGCACGTGCATTGGCACCGACGTGTTCACAAGCATAGCGTGACCCCCGCCACTTGTCCGTGGGTTTCGCTGTATGTAAGCGGCGTGTGATCGAGCGGCGCGGGCAGGTCGTCCCGCGGTGGGCGGGTTCGTGGTGGAGTGCGTCGAGCCCCGGGGAGTCGGCCGCTCAGAGCCCTTTCCGGGGTTCGGTACGAAGACGAGGGGAGCCCCGCCGGGGCCGGGTCGAGGCCCGAAGCCGGCGGGGCTCCCCTTGAGGAGGAAAAGGGTCAGGAGCAGTCCAGCGCGGTGGTCAGCGCCTCCAGGTTGCCTCGCATGATCGAGGGATAGTCGTCACCGGGGGAGTCCTCGGTGACGCCCTCCAGAGGATCGAGCACCTCCACCCGGGCGCCGGTCTCGGAGGCGATGGTCTCGGCGGTCGCCGCGGGCATCAGCGGTTCGGTGAAGACGGTGGTGATGTCGCGTTCACGGACGACGTCGGCGATCGAGGCGATCTGTGAGGGGGAGGGCTCCATCTCCGGATCCACCCCGCTGACGCCCACCTGCTCCAGACCGTAGGCCTCGGTGAGGTAGGTGAAGGCGGTGTGTCCGACGACGACCTCGCCACGCTCGCAGGAGGACAGACCCTCCTCGTACTCCCGTCCGATCGCCTCCAGCTCGGCGGTCACGGTCTCCACTCCCCGTGCGTAGTCCTCGGCGCCGTCCGGGTGGACCTCGGCCATGCGGTCGCCGAGTTCTTCCGCGACCTGTGCCATCAGGTCCACGTCGAGCCAGAAATGGGGATCGTGTCCGCCATGGTCGTGGTCGTGCTCCTCGGAGTGGTCATGGTCGTCCTCGGAGTGGGACGCCTCTCCGCCGGCGGGGCGCAGGTCCACGAGCTCGGCGACGTCGAGCGCGTGATCGGGGGACTGCTGTCCGACCGCCTCGTCCACGGCGGGCTGGAGGCCGCTCACGTGGAAGGCGATGTCGGCCTCACCGACCTGGGCGACCTGACGACCGGTCAGCTCCAGGTCGTGCGGTTCGGTACCGGGTTCGGTGAGCTGGACGACCGCCACCTGGTCTCCGCCGACCTCCCGGGCCAGCCACTCCAGGGGATAGACGCCGGTGACCACGGTGATGTCGGCGTCGGCCGGGGAGATGCCCGACTCCTCTGTTCCTCCACCGGTGCCACAGGCGGTGATCGTCATGAGTGTCGCGGTGCCGAGGGCGGTGACCCTCGCGGTTGTCTCAGTTCGCATGGGCCAATTCTGATGAAAATGAAAACGGTTGTCAATTTGCCCGTTTGGCGAGAGCTGTCCGGGACGTATGAGGCATGAGAGGGTCCGACCACTGTGAACGGGGCGTTCACCGGGCTCCTCGGCGTGCGGACAGGGCCGTGTTCCCACCGCGGCGCGAGACCGCGGTACCGGGAAGGAAGGCGGAGGAGGGACGGAAGACCCGTCCGGGGTGGCGAGGGCCGGCGGGGCCGGACGGCGGTTCACGCTGGGAACGGGACACGTGCGGTGCCCGTGGGCGGCCTGTCACGCCCTGGGGCCGGGGTCGGTCTCCACCCGGGACCCCGCACCAACGACGCCCCGTACCCGTGGAAGTCCCGATCCGAGGGTTCCGAGGGTTCAGACCGACTCCGAGAAGCGCTCCACGTCGTCGGTCCGGCCCGCCACCACGATCACGTCGCCCTTGTTCAGCACCGTCTCCTGGGTGGCGTAGGTGAACTCCCCTCCCATCCTCTTGACCGACACCACGGTGACCCCGTACCGCTGACGCACCCGCGTCTCCCGCAGCGTCCTGCCGAGCAGTGCCCGGGGTGCCTTGGTCTTGCCCAGGGAGAAGCCTTCCTCTAACTCCACGTAGTCGAGCATCCGACCGGACAGCAGGTGCGCCACGCGCTCGCCCATGTCGTGTTCCGGCAACACCACGTGGTGGGCGCCCACCTGCTCCAGGATCCGACCGTGCCGGCGGCTCGTGGCCTTCGCCCAGATGGTGGACACCCCCATGTCGACCAGCTGTGAGGTGGTTAGAATACTCTCCTCCAGGTGGGTGCCGATGGCCACCACGGCCCGCTGGAACTGTGAGGCGCCTACTTGACGCAAGGCCTCCTCATCGGTGGCGTCGGCGATCACGGTGTGGGTGAGGGCGTCGGAGTAGGTCTGCACCAGGCGTGGATTGGAGTCCACGCCCAGCACCTCCCAACCACGTTTGACCAGTTCCAGGGCCAGGGAGCTGCCGAACCGTCCCAGGCCCACGACCAGGACGCGCCTGTCGGTGGGTCTCCTGTGTTGCTGCACGGGATCCTTCCCTTCGTGCCGGAGGGCCTCAGCCGATGATCGGCCGCTCCATGGCGAGATCGTAGCGGCGCAGACGGTCGCGGAAGGCGAGCGCCGTCACGAAGGTGACGGGGCCGATGCGTCCGGCCACCATGAGCAGGGCCAGCAGAGACTGAGCCCACGGGGCCAGGTCCGGAGTGATGCCGGTGGACAGACCGACCACCCCGAAGGCCGAGACCACCTCGAACAGCACCGGCATGAAACCGAACGGGGTGGTGCGCAGCAGCAGGACCGTGGTGAGCGCCACCGCCGTGGCGGAGAGGAACACCAGGCTCAGCGACTGGCGGATCACCTCGTGCGGAAGCCGACGGCCGAACACGTGCACCTTGTCCTGGGCCCGGACCTCGGCCAGGACCACCAGGAAGATCACCGCGAGGGTGGCGACCTTGATCCCCCCGGCCGTTCCGGCGCTGCCGTTGCCGACGAACATGAGCATGATCGTCACCAGCAGGGTGGCGTCCTCCATTCGACCCGTGTCGATGGCGTTGAGTCCGCCGCTGCGCGGTACCACGCCGTGGAAGAAGCCGTCGGTGACGCGGGCCCACCATTCCAGCTCGCCCAGTGTGGCCGGGTTGTCCCACTCCATCACGGTGACCAGCAGGGCTCCGGCCACGAAGAGGGTGGAGGTCGTGGTGACGGTGAGCTTGGTGTGTAGGCTCCACACGCGGGGCGTGCGCAGTCGGCGCCGCAGCTCCAACAGGACGGGAAGACCGATGCCGCCGAGGATGATCGCGAAGGCCAGGGGAAGCAGGATGAACGGGTCGCCGGAGAAGCGCATCATGCTGTCGTCGTACAGCGACAGCCCCGCGTTGGTGAAGGCCGAGACCGAGTGGAAGAGCCCTGAGTAGAGAGCCTCCCCCAGCGGCATGTCATAGCCCAGCCACATCCGCGGGGTGATCAGCGCGAACGTGGATCCCTGGAGTACCAGGAAGACCACCGCCACCCGGCTGACCAGTTCGCGCACGTCGCCCACCCACAGGCTCCGGGTCTCGGCCTGCACGTGGAGCTGCATGCGCAGCCCCAACCGATGGATCACCGCGGTGCCCAGCAGGGACGCCAGGGTCATGATGCCCAACCCGCCGATCTGCATCAGGACCAGGACGATCCCGTGACCGAAGACGTTCAGGTCACCGCCGATGCTGATCACGTTCAGACCGCACACGGAGAGCGCGCTCGTGGAGGTGAAGAAGGCCTCGAAGAACGTCAGCCCCTCGGTGTCGGTCGTGGCCGCCGGGGTCATCAGCAGCCCCGTGCCCACCAGGTCCACGGTGACGAACGCGAGCAGGAAGACCCGTGCGGGCTTGCGCCAGAGGCGGGACTCGCGGGGGGAGTGCCACTGCACACGTACACGCCGCGCCGACCAGGGGGCCCGCCGAGGCATGAGCCGGTCGCGGACCAGCCTGAGCAGGGCCCGCACACCCGTTCTCGGAGGACGGGTACTCACCGCTGGCCACGGTTCGGGAAGGATGCCATGGTGCCCCCTTGTCGGCCGACCGCGAGGAATTGTGCCAGAGGGGCACGACACCGGCACGTCGACGGCCTGCTTCCGCATGTTAGACCCCCAGGGGGCGGGTGGGCGCGGTCGGCGCGGAGGGCAGCGGCCCTCAGGCGTGGCGGGCCCCCTCGTGGTCCGCGTGTCCGGGTGGCTCCAGTTGCAGGGTGGAGTGCTCGACGTCGAAATGACCGGTCAGACATGCGTGGAGCTCGTCCAGCATCCGGCCGGTGTCACGCAGATGCTCCTCGGCCACCACCACGTGCGCCGACATCACGGGTACCCCGGAGGTGATGGTCCAGGCGTGCAGGTCGTGGACGTCGAGTACGGCGGGGTGACCGAGCAGGTGTTCGCGCACCTCGGCCAGGTCCATGTCCTTGGGCGTGGCCTCCAGGAGGATGTGCACCGCCTCGCGCAGCAGCGTCCAGGCACGGGGCACGATGATCGCCGCGATGCCCAGCGACACCAGGGTGTCCACCCGTGTCCATCCCGTCAGCCAGACCACGGCCCCGCCCGCGATGACGCCCACGGAGGCCAGGGCGTCGCTGATGACCTCCAGGTAGGCCCCCTTGACGTTAAGGCTCTCCTTGGCGCCCGAGCGCAGGACGAACAGCGCACCGATGTTCATGGCCAGCCCGAACGCGGCGACGACGACCACTCCCACACCGGACACGTCCGCGGGTCTTTGCAGCCGGTCGACCGCCTCCACCACGATGAACCCGCACAGGACGAACAGGACCAGCGCGTTGACGGCGGCGGCGAGGATCTCCGCCCGCTGGTAGCCGAAGGTGCGTTCGTCGGTGGCCGGTCGAGCGGCGAGCCATACGGCGGCCAGGGCCAGAGCCACCCCGAAGGAGTCGGTGACGGTGTGTCCGGCGTCGGCGAGCAGGGCGAGGCTGCCGCTGAAGGTGGCGCCGATCACCTGGACCACGGCGACGGCGAGCATCATCCCGAGGACCACCGCCAGCCGTCTGCTGTTGGCCGCGCCCGCGGTGACCGTGTGCCCGTGTCCATGGCCGTGTACCGCGCCCATCGGCTGCCCCCTGTCCCGCGTCCCTCTGGTGGGTACCGTGAACGACGGTGCCCATGATTCAGTCACCACTGTTTATACAGCCCAAGCTGTCTATACAGCAAATAATGTACAATGGTTTTCATGTTGACCTCCGAGCAACGCCTGTCCGCCATTCATCG
>CALGOD010000706.1 GCA_937957845.1 uncultured Nocardiopsis sp. | reverse complement strand
TCGTCGCCTTCCTGGCGACCCTGGTCTGCGTGGCCCTCGGCACCGTGCTCGGCATTCTCGCCGGCTACCTCGGCGGCTGGGTCGACGTGGTCATCAGCCGCGCGATGGACATCTTCCTGGCCTTCCCGCTGCTGCTGTTCGCGATCGCCCTGGTCGGCGTCATCCCCGACGGGGCCTTCGGCCTGTCGGGCAACGACCTGCGCATCGGCGTGCTGATCTTCATCATCGGGTTCTTCAACTGGCCCTACATCGGCCGCATCGTGCGCGGGCAGACCCTCACCCTCAAGGAGCGCGAGTTCGTGGAGGCCTCCCGCAGCCTCGGGGCGGGCAGCGCGCACCTCGTCTTCCGGGAGATCCTGCCCAACCTCATCACGCCGATCCTGGTCTACGCCACCCTGCTCATCCCCACCAACATCCTGTTCGAGGCGGCCCTGAGCTTCCTGGGAGTCGGCATCAACCCGCCCATGGCCACCTGGGGCGGCATGTTGGAGAACGCCCTGCGCTTCTACACCATCTCCCCGCACTTCGTGCTCATCCCCGGGCTGGCCATCTTCATCACCGTCCTCGCCTTCAACCTCTTCGGTGACGGGCTGCGTGACGCCTTCGACCCCCGCTCCTCCGACTGAGGGGCCCGCCGTGACCGGACCCCTCCCGTGTCCCGGACCGTGCGCCGCACGGTCCGGCAACCGATCCGATCAGGAGACAAGGTGACCCATCCTCATTTCACACACGCGGGGCCCTTCCGGCGCCCGCGACGGCGCGGTCGGGCGGTGGCCTCCCTGGCGTGGGGCACGGCCGCGACCGTACTGCTGGCCGCCTGCGGAGGAGCGGGCGGCGGAGGCGGAGGAGAGGGCGACGCCGAGTTCAACGAGGGGGAGAACGCGATCGTCAACCCCTCGGACCAGACCGGCGGCACACTGCGCTACGCCATCTCCTCCGACTTCGACTCGCCCGACCCCGGCAACACCTACTACGCCTTCAGCTGGAACTTCAGCCGTTACTACGCGCGCACCCTGTTGACCTACGCCGGTGCCCCCGGGGAGGCGGGCACCGAGATCCAGCCGGACCTGGCCGAGGGCATGCCCGAGTCCAACGAGGACTCCACCGAGTGGACGGTACGGATCAAGCAGGGCCTCAAGTACGAGGACGGATCGGAGATCACCGCACAGGACATCAAGTACGCCATCGCCCGCAGCAACTTCGGCGACCAGGCGCTGCCCAACGGCCCCAAGTACTTCCGGGAACTGCTGGCCGACAGTGACGACTACGAGGGCCCCTACGCCGACGAGGGCGACCCGCTGGCCGGGTTCGACGGCATCGAGACCCCCGACGACCACACCCTGGTCTTCCACCTCAACAGCAGCTTCGCCGAGTTCCCCTACGTCCTCATCCAGCCGCAGACCGCGCCGGTCCCGCCCGACGCCGACCGCGGGGAACAGTACCAGAGCCGCGTCGTCTCCTCCGGGCCCTACAAGTTCGACGGTGACTACCGGCCGGGGGTGTCCCTGAACCTGGTGCGCAACGACCAGTGGGACGCCTCCACCGACCCCACGCGGCCGGCACTGCCGGACCGGATCGAGGTGCAGATGGGGGTCGACCAGAACGAGATCGACCAGCGTCTGGTCAACGACGAGCTCGACGTGGACCTGGCCGGAGCCGGAATGGGACCGGCGATGAGGGGCACGGTCGTCACCGACGACAACGAACGCGCCAACATCGACAACCCGCAGAGCAACACCCTGCGCTACGTCAACATCAACACCGTCCTGGAACCTCTGGACGACCTGGCCTGCCGCGAGGCGATCATGTACGCGGCCGACCACGACGCCCTGCAGCGGGCCTGGGGCGGCGACATCGGCGGAGACGTCGCCACGCAGATCATGCCCGCCGGACTGCCCGGAGCCGACCCGGGCATCGACCCCTACCCCTCACAGGACGGCAAGGGGGATCTGGACATGGCCCGTCAGAAACTGGAGGAGTGCGGCGAACCGGACGGGTTCTCCACCTCCATCGGGGCCCGCTCCGATCGGCCCGCCGACGTCAGTACGGCCGAGGCCCTGCAACAGGCCCTGGCACGGGTGGACATCGAGACGCAGATCAAGCAGTACCCCTCGGACACCTACACCAACACCCAGGCCGGTTCGCCCTCCTTCGTACAGGACAACGACCTGGGCCTGACCGTGTACGGATGGGCACCGGACTGGGTCAGCGGATACGGTTTCATGAGCAAGATCCTGGACGGCGACGCCATCCAGGACGCGGGCAACGCCAACGTCTCCGAACTGGACGACGCCCAGATCAACGAGTGGTTCGACGAGGTCGTCACGGTGGAGGACCCCGACGAACGCGCCTCGATCTACACACAGATCGACCAGCGGGCCATGGAGCAGGCGGCGATCCTCCCCGCCGTGTTCGAGCGGACGGTGCTGTACCGGCCCGCCAACCTCACCAACGTCTACTACCACGTCGGTTACTCGATGTACGACTACATGCCCCTGGGCACCACCAGGGAGTAGGGGCGGCGACCACGGTCCGGTCCACCGGGTCGCTCCGGCCTCTTCGGGAGAGGCGCCGCGGACCGGATCGGTGCGCCCCGGGCGCGGCTCCACGACCAGGGACCCGGGCCGAGGGCGCACGCCGCGATGGTGATCACACCGGCGTGGAGAGCGCCGCGCCGACCCACGAGCCCCACCTGATCCCCACCTCCACCTTGGACCTGCCCGTGCGAAAGGCCAGCGGTGACCTGAACATCCACCACCTCTTCCCCCGGTACACCAACGGCCAGGCCAGCGGCACACCGGACCTGGTCAGCCAGTCGCCCATGATGTGGGTCAGGGCGCCCACCGCGACCGTCGCCCCCACCAGCCAGGCCGCGGGACCGCCGCCGAGGAACGAGCCGATTCCGCACAGCAGGGCCAGGATCAGTGCCGCGAACCTCCGGGTCCGTGTGGACCCCAGTGCCCTCCACGGACGGGCGACGGTGCCGAGTCCGATCGCGGACATCGCGAACACCACCAGGCCGGCGCCGAGAGGGACGAGCGACACGGCCATCGCCACCAGTCCGAACACGACCGCGGCGGGAACTGTGTGCGTCAGGTAACGGTGACCGGCGTCCTGGGGGTCGCGCAGTTCCACGCCGGTGGCCGTACGCCGGTAGACGGCACGGGAGACACCCCGCAGTCCCTTGGCCACCGCTTCCGTGACACGTCCGAGCGACCTGCCCACGGTACTGGAGGGTGTGTCCAGGTCCGGAAGCAGCGCCGCTCCCGCGCCCACGGCCGCGCAGACGAAGAGGTGATGTGCCTCGGACCCGAGGAGGGCGCCGACGGCGGCGCCGGTGAGCACGCCGGTCGCGGCATGCGAGGTACCCATCATGGGGGCTCCAAAGGAGGGAGGGGAGGAGGGCCTCCAGGTCGTCTCTCGGACACGTGCCATTCTGCGCGGGCCCGGGGGCCTGCGTGACGGGCGCCCGCGGACCGGGAGCGGTGACGGCGATGTCCGCGCAGGAAGAGCACGACGTTGCCGCACGAGGACCTTTCCGGAACGGCGGCGCAGACGGTGTCGCCGAGGTACCGCCCCTCCTGGAACGGGAACCGTTCGACCACCCCGAGACGTACGCGGTCCTGCGCTCGGGGCGGGCCGTGCTCGGTCACCGCCGAGCGGGCGGAGACGCACACACCCATCCGTAGAGTGATGGGAAAGTGACACTGGGCTACTGTGTGTGAGGGGAG
>CALGOD010000705.1 GCA_937957845.1 uncultured Nocardiopsis sp. | reverse complement strand
CTCAGGTGTCGATGCGGGCCACGTCGAGTTCCTGTGCTCCCTCCTGGATGAAGCGGCGTCGCGGAGCCACCTCGTTGCCCATCAGCAGGTTGAACACCGAGGCGGCCTCCTCCGCCTGCTCCACCCTTATGCGGCGCAGGGTGCGGTGGCGTGGGTCCATCGTGGTCTCGGCCAGCTGGTCGGCGTCCATCTCCCCCAGCCCCTTGTAGCGCTGCACCGGATCCTTCCAGGCGATCTTGCGCTTCTCCAGATCCAGCAGCGTGCGGGTGAGCTCGGCGTCGGAGTAGGTGTAGATGTAGCGGTCCTGGGGCTTGGCACCACGCTTGCGCCGTGGATTGGCCAGCTCGATGCGGTGCAACGGGGGAACCGCCGCGTACACCCTTCCGGCCTCCAGCATGGGACGCATGTACCGGTAGATGAGCGTGAGCAGCAGGCAACGGATGTGCGCCCCGTCCACGTCGGCGTCGGCCATGAGGATGATCCGGCCGTAGCGGGCGGCGTCGATGTCGAAGGTGCGGCCCGATCCGGCACCGACCACCTGGAGGATGGCCGCGCACTCGGCGTTCTTGAGCATGTCGGCGACCGAGGCCTTCTGCACGTTGAGGATCTTGCCCCGGATCGGCAACAGCGCCTGGAACTCGGAGTCGCGGGCCAGCTTGGCCGTTCCCAACGCCGAGTCCCCCTCGACGATGAACAACTCGCTGTGTTCCAGCCCCTCGCTACGGCAGTCCACCAGCTTGGCGGGCAGTGCCGAGTTCTCCAGGGCGTTCTTGCGACGCTGGGTCTCGCGCTGCTGGCGTGCGGCGAGGCGGGCCTTGGCGGCCCCGACCACCTTCTCCAGAACCGCCCGGGCCTTGGCCTTCTCCGCCTTCTTGGTGGAGGTCAGGAACTCGCGCAGTTCCTTGCCGACCACCTGGGAGACGATCCTGGCCGCCGCCGAGGTTCCGAGGATCTCCTTGGTCTGCCCCTCGAACTGGGGTTCGGGCAGGCGGACCGTGACGACCGCGGTGAGCCCCTCCTGGGTGTCGTCCTTGATGACGGGGTCGTCACTGTTCCTGAGCAGCTTGGTCGCGCGCAGCTGGTCGTTGATGACCCGCACCAGGGCGCGCTCGAAGCCGTTGATGTGCGTACCGCCCTTGGGTGTGGCGATGACGTTGACGAAGGACCGCACGTTGGTGTCGTAGCCGGTGCCCCAGCGCATGGCCACGTCCACGTCCAGGCGCCGCTCGATGTCCGCGGGCACCATGTGCCCGGCCTCGTCCAGGACGGGCACGGTCTCGGTGAAGCTGCCACTGCCCTGGATACGCAGCACGTCGCTGATCGGCTCGTCGGGGGCCAGGAAGGTACAGAACTCGCTGATCCCTCCGTCGAAACGGAATTCCTCCTCATGGGCGGGCTCGCCCTCCGTCCGCTCGTCGCGCACGGCGATGGTCAGCCCCGGCACGAGGAAGGCGGTCTGTCGGGCCCGTTCCAGCAGGGACTCCCGAGCGATCTCGGCGTCTTTGAGGAAGATCTGCGTGTCCGGCCAGAAGCGGATGCGGGTGCCGGTGGTCTTCTTGGCCACCTTGCGGACCTGATCCAACCCCGAGGCCGCGGTGAAATCGGCGTCGGGACCGGCCGCGTCGAAGCGCCCTGGGATCCCCCGGCGAAAACTCATCGCGTGGGTGTGGCCCTGTCGGTCGACCTCCACGTCCATCCGAGCGGACAGGGCGTTGACCACTGACGCGCCCACGCCGTGCAGACCACCCGAGGCGGTGTAGGAACCCGAGCCGAACTTGCCACCGGCGTGCAGCTTGGTCATGACCAGTTCCACACCCGGAAGGCCGGACTTGGGTTCGACGTCCACGGGGATACCGCGGCCGTCGTCGCTCACCGACACCGATCCGTCAGCGTGCAGGGTGACGTCGATCCGCCCACAGAAACCACCCAGGGCCTCGTCCACCGAGTTGTCGATGATCTCCCACATGCAGTGGGTGAGGCCGCGGCTGTCGGTGGACCCGATGTACATGCCCGGCCGTTTGCGCACCGCCTCGAGACCTTCGAGGACCGACAGGTGTCGGGCGGAGTAATCCTCGGGGTCGTGGACGGCTGCGGTCAAGGCGGTCACTCGGACTTCTCCTGCGTTTGAGGGCTGTCGGGGCGCTGATGCGGTGCGTGCCCTTTGTATCGCGCCGCACTGACATAAGGAGGCGGCGTACCGGTCACTCGCTACCGCTGGGGACTCAGCGGGAGGACGGAGCCCGCCCCGCGCGAGACTACCACCTCTGCTGGATGCGACCCGGACACTCCACTTGTCCTCGTTGGGGGATGCGGAACCCCAACGACGGGTACAACCAGAACAGAAGCGACGTCGAGCCAGAAAGACCCCGCCAGGGCATCAACCAGACAGATTCCGCTGTCGGCGTACAAGGGATCCGGTTGGGAAGCTCCTGGTCGGGTTAAATGTTGTCAGAGGTGACTAACGCCGAGTATTGAGGATGGCGAAGTGACTGGAACCCTTGCCCCCACCCAACCGCTCACGGCTGCTGACCGTTGCGACCGCTGTGGTGCACAGGCCTATGTCCGCGTGCTGCTGAACTCCGGCGGTGAGCTTCTGTTCTGCGCTCACCACGCGCGCAAGCACGACGGCTCTCTCCGCAAGATCGCCTCGGACATCCAGGACGAGACCGACAAGCTCACCAAGAGCTAAAGGAACGAGCGTTAGCCACACGAACAGGAACGAAGGCGGCGGTTCTGGCGAACCGCCGCCTTCGCAGTGTTCAGGGCAGGACCCGGTTGTGGTACTCCGAGACCCCGACGAACCCGGAACGCTCGTATGACCGCAACGCGGAGGCGTTGTCGGCGACCACGCACAGATAGGCCCGGCGTGCGCCCCTGTCATGAGCCCAGCCCAGCAGGTCGGCCAGAAACCGGCCCGCCGTACCGCGGCCACGCGCGTGCGGCTCGGTGAACATGGCACAGACGCCGACCGACTCCCCGTCCAGCACCACCGCGCCCCGCCCCAGGTCCCGTTCCGCCACTCCATAGGCGGTGTGGACCTGTCCGAGGATGCGCGTCTCGGGCCGGCCCGCCCACATAGGACCGGGGGTGTCGTCGATCCGGGAGGTCCCGGCGCCCTCGGGGCGCTCGTCGATCTCACGGGCCAGGACCAATGTGGGCTCCACCACCCTGTACCCGTGGTCGGCCAGGCGTCGGTCGACCGCCTCCTCCCCCGGCCACACCTGTACGCAGGGGCTCAACCCACGAGCGGAGTAACGAGAGGTGACCTCGGACACGTCCGCGTCGGGATCCACCACCAGCGCACAGTTGGCCCGCTTGGTGATCCCCTCCGCGAATCCGAACCACCAGCCGCCGTACCTCTCCTCCTCGAAGGGCCGCCAGTCCCGCCTCACCCTCTGAGCCCACTCGAGCACAAGCGCCCCTCTCCCTTTTCGAAGGGGCTCATGCTAGCGGCGAGACCGTCGCGGCCGCCCCTCTTCCGCGGCGCACCCCACCGGTCCCCCTCACTCCGTCCTCTCCTCCGCTCTGGGTCGTGCGCGGACGCCCTACCATGGGCGGGCCGTCAGAAGTCCGTGCCCACCTGGAAAGTCCCGACATGCTCATCCTGCTGCCCCCGTCCGAGGGGAAGGCCACATCCGGTGAGGGGCCCCGTCTGGCCCTGGACACGTTGACCCTCCCCGAACTGGGCGAAGCCCGAGAGAAGGTGATGGAGGCCCTGGTCGACCTGTGCGCGGGGCCGGCGGACACGGCCCTGAAGATCCTGGGCATCGGCGCGGGGCGGGCCGACGCGCTCAAACGCAACCTGGACCTGACCACCGCACCCACGTTGCGTGCCGCGGACCTGTACACGGGTGTGCTCTACGACCGTCTCGGCCTGCCCGAGCTACCGAACGCCACAGGGCGGGTGCTCGTCTTCTCCGGCCTGTGGGGCGTGCTGGGTCCCGCCGACCGTGTCCCTCCCTATCGCCTGTCCATGGGTGTGAAGCTGCCACCCCTGGGCGGTCTGGGCTCCTATTGGCGTCGCGTGCTCGCAGAACCCCTGAAGGAACTGGTCGCGGACCGGCTCCTGGTCGACTGCCGGTCGGCCGTCTACGCCACCGCGTTCGCGCCGGGCGACCGCGTGACCGTCAAGGTCCTGCGTGAGCGCCTCGTGGACGGGGTCGTCGAACGTTCGGTCGTCAGCCACATGGCGAAGGCCACCCGAGGCGACATCGCCCGTTCCCTGCTCCTGGAGGGTGTGGACGCCGACACCCCCGAGGAACTGGTCTCCGCCCTGCGGGACCTGGGGTACACGGTGGAACTTCCCGACACACGCACCCTCAACGTGATCGTCCGCGGCTGAACCTCTCCCCAGACCCGCGGCGCGACGGGGGATCCACCCGACCGGGTGGAACGTCCGGTCACACGAAAAAGGAGCGGCGCGTCCGCCACTCCTCGTTACATAACGACTCGGTATCGCGACTTTATGCCTTACCTACAGCGTGTACGGCAGCATGGTCGTCGTCGGATGGATGACACATCGCCCCGAGGAAGGCCTCGGAGCACGGCAGAGGTCCTGGAGCACCACGGGGGATTGCTCCGGTACACGCGGGCATCGCCACACCCGCGCGGACCGCAGGGGCACCGGCCCCGATGCGCCGTCCCGCTTGGGCGGAACAGTGCATCGGGGCCGGTCCGGTCCCCATCGCTCCTGGGGCGGCGGTCGACCACCCCGAAGGACTAGTCCAGGTAGTCGCGGAGCACCTGCGAACGCGACGGGTGACGGAGCTTGGACATCGTCTTGCTCTCGATCTGTCGGATGCGTTCACGGGTGACCCCGTAGACCTTGCCGATCTCGTCCAAGGTCTTCGGCTGGCCGTCGGTGAGCCCGAAGCGCATGGACACCACACCCGCCTCCCGCTCGGAGAGCGTGTCCAGAACCGAGTGCAGCTGCTCCTGCAGCAGGGTGAAACTGACCGCCTCACCCGGCTGGATCGCCTCGGAGTCCTCGATCAGGTCACCGAACTCGCTGTCGCCGTCCTCGCCCAACGGGGTGTGCAGCGAGATCGGTTCGCGGCCGTACTTCTGTACCTCGACGACCTTCTCCGGGGTCATGTCGAGTTCCTTGGCCAGCTCCTCCGGG
>CALGOD010000704.1 GCA_937957845.1 uncultured Nocardiopsis sp. | reverse complement strand
GGGCCGGGCCGCCGACCTGTTCGACCGCGAGTCCGCCGACCCGCACTGGGTGGAGAAGTCCATCGCGAGGTACGACCGGTTGCGCACCGCCCACCACAGGGCGCACAAGGTGTTCGTGGGCGCCACCGGATCCCTGCACCGCGCGCTGTTCGACCGGGCCGGAGGGATGGACACCCGGCTCGTCCTGGGCGGCGACAGTGAGTTGGGGCACCGGCTGAGCCAGCAGGGCGCGGTCTTCGTCCCCGACCTGGACAGCAGCAGTTGGCACCTGGGGCGTTCCCAGATGCAGTCCCAGCGGGAGGCGGGTACGCGCTTCCGGATGCCGTACATGGCCAACCGGGTGCCCGACTTCCACCTGCGCCGCCAACGTCCGGAGCGGCAGTGGGAGGTGCCCCTGGTGGAGGTGGTGGTGGACGTGGAGGGGGCGGCCCTGGAGGAGGTGGAGGGCACCGTCACGGCACTGCTGTCGGGTACCACCCCCGACATCCGCCTGTGGCTGCTCGGACCGTGGGACCCGCTCGACGAGGGACGCAGGCCGCTGTTGGAGGAGGAGCGGCTGGACCTGCGTCTCGTCCGGGAGATCTTCCGCGCGGACCCCCGGGTGCGTTTCGCCGACGCGGAGCCCGAGCACGACCCCCGGACCCCGTTCCTGATGAGGATCCCCCTCGGGACACGCCTGACCCCGGAGGCCCTGGCCACACTGGTGCGCACGGCCGACCGCACCGGAGTGGGCCTGCTGTGCGCGCTCCCGCCCGGAGAGACGGGCGGGGAGAGGGTGCTGCGCCTGGAACGGGTCGGCGCCTACGCCAGGGCACGCCACCTGTCCCCGGAAGCGACCGGTGAGGAACTCGACCGCCTGGTGGAGCAGGTCTGCGGCGTCCAGTGGACGGGAGGGGACGGGATCTTCGATGTGCCCGGAGAGGAGATCGGGGCCGCGGAGGGGAGCGATCGCCTGCTTCGACGCCTCAAACGAGCGGAGGGGGAGGCCAGAAGGCTGCGGCGCCGCGCCGAGCTGGCCGAGCGCAAGCTGCGCTGGTTCACACCGGACCTGATGCGCCGTGTGCTGCGCAAGGTCGCCCGCTGAGCGGAACGCGTCTTCGGAGTGACGGCGGTGCCCCCAGCGTCACCGTGGGTCGTCGAAGGTGGCGCTGGGAGCAGGATCGTCGCAGGACGGAGCCCGCACGCGGAGTGCGCGGAGCGCGCCCTACGGGACCCAGAGGCCGAGCGCCTCGGCGACCAGTGCGGGGCGCTCCTGGCCCTCGATCTCCACTGTGTGGGTCGTGGTCACCAGGTAGCCCTTGGGGGACTCCTGCACGGAGCTGAGCTCGACGCCGTCACGGATGCGCGAGCCGGACAGGACCGGCTGGAGGAAACGCACCTTGTTGAGTCCGTAGTTGATGGACATGGTGGGTTTCTTGGTGAGGGAGATGAGCGACTGGGAGAAGTGGGCCAGCATCGACAGGGTCAGGTATCCGTGGGCGATGGTGCCG
Organism: uncultured Nocardiopsis sp.; assembly: GCA_937957845.1. Lineage (GTDB taxonomy): Bacteria > Actinomycetota > Actinomycetes > Streptosporangiales > Streptosporangiaceae > Nocardiopsis. The sequence goes on along the minus strand of CALGOD010000704.1, from coordinate 6,900 downwards.
CCGAAGGGGCCCTCGGCCGCCCTCTCCTGGTCGATGTGGATCCACTGGTGGTCCTTCGTCGCGTCGGCGAAGAGGGAGATCTGCTCCTGGTCGATGGTCACCCAGTCGGTGTAGCCCAGGTGTTCTCCCTGGGAGGCGATGACCTCGTGGATGTCGGCGAATACGCGCACCATGTCTCCTGATCGTCGGGTCCGGAGGATCGGGGAGCCGGACGGTGCCGCAACTCTACCTAACGCTGTTCGGTTATGGGAGAAGGGGGCGGCGAAGACGTCCGTGGGACACGCTCCACGGACGCGGGGAACACGAGAACGAGGGACGCCGCGCCCCGCCCCGGGGACAGGCTCGGGTTCGACTCACCGCCGACCGCGGTCGGCACGAGCGTCTCGGCCGCGCCGGGTCTCGCGCACGCCGTCGGCGTCCATCAGCAGGGACAGCTCGACACGCTCGGCCAGAGCCGCGAAGTCCACTTCGTGCCCCGACCCGCTCTCGGCCAGCGGCACCGGGACCACCCCGTCGTGCGCGCGCACCGGGGGGACCGTCAGATCGCGTCCGCGGGCCCCCGCCCCGGGCATCTCCACCGGCAGGGACGCACCCGCGAGTGACGCCAGTGCGACCGTGGCGGCCCGACCGATCCCCGTCACCGCGGACGAGCCGCACCAGACCTGCCACCCGGCGTCCACGGCACGGTCCACCGCACGGCGGGCGGGTGTCAGGCCGCCCAGTCGGGTCAGGTCGACGTTGGCCACACCGCCGGCCTCGGCACGGATCGCCGTGCTCAGATCCTCCACCGACCGCAACGAACGACCCAACGCCACCGGAGTGCGCGACTCGGCGCTCAGTCGCGTGTGCGCGGCGAGGTCGTCCGGGGCGAAGGGGTCCTCGATCGCCAGCAGGCCGAGGCCGTCCAGGACGCGCAGCGCGTCAAGGTCGGCGGGGGACTCGGTGTACCGACCCCCCGCGTCCACCTGCAGGACCAGGAATGGAAAACTCGCCTGTACCGCGCGCACCACGTCGGCGTCCCAACCGGGTTGGACCTCCAGGCGAACGCGCCGGAAGCCCGCGCCCACCTGACGGTTCACCTCGGTGACCACCGACTCCACCGACACCTGCCGGGGCAGGGTCACACCCGCGGTGAGGGCGGTCCGCTCCCCGCCCAGGGCCTGGGAGAGCGGAGAGCCACGCCGACGGCTCCACAGGTCCCAGCAGGCGGTGTCCAGGGCGCTGACCACCGCCGGCTCCCAGGGCAGGTCCGCCCAGACCTCACCGGCCTCCGTGGGACGTTGCCAGGAATGGTGGAGCAGGGCGGGGGCGAAGGCGGAGGTGAGCGCCTCCCACTGGGCCGCGGTGGCGTGCGGGAGTTCTCCCCAACCACTGATGCCCTCGCCATCGGACACTCTGACCAGCACGGGACCGTCGGTGAGGGTGCTCCGACCGCCGGCCTGCCGCCGGAGCCGCATCAGTTCGAGTTCGACAATCCGGGTCACGGTCGCCGAGCCGGTCTGTGCCACGCTGTTCCACCTCGGTGCTCGTCCTCCCGCAGGTCACTCGGCCGTCGGGACCGGAAAGCGGGCGTTCCCTTCGACGGTACCCCCGGCCGACCAGCGCGACCACCCCGAACGGCGCGGCGCGTGCCACCTGGCCGGCCAGGTGGTTCAGCCGTCGGCCGGTACCTCCTCCAGCGGCCGGTGCTCGAGCCCGTGGGCCTCGGCGACCGGAGCCGAGACCACGCCGCCGTCGAAGGTGTTCAGACCCCTGGCCAAGGACGCGTCCTCGCGGATGGCCCGCCGCCAGCCCTTCTCCGCCAGAGCCACCACGTAGCGCAGGGTGTCCTTGGTCAGCGCGTGCGTGGAGGTGTTGGGCACCGCGCCGGGCATGTTCCCCACGCAGTAGAACACCGTGTCGTGCACCTGGAACGTGGGATCGGCGTGCGTGGTGGGGCGGGAGTCCTCGAAACAACCGCCCTGGTCGATGGCGATGTCCACCAGTACCGATCCCGGACGCATCCGCGACACCACCTCGTTGGACACCAACTTGGGCGTCCTGGCCCCCGGCACCAACACCGCGCCGATCACCATGTCCGACTCCAGTACCGACCGCTCCAACTCGAAGGCGTTGGAGACCACCGTCGTGACACGCCCCTGACACAGGGCGTCGACCTGCCGCAGCCTGTTCACGTCCAGATCCAGCACGGTCACGTCCGCGCCCAGGCCCATCGCGGTCTGCGTCGCGTTCAGGCCGGACACCCCCGCGCCGATCACGGTCACCCGTGCCGGGCGTACGCCCGGCACCCCGCCCATCAGCACGCCCCGGCCGCCGTGCGGCCTTTGCAGGGCCATCGCCCCCACCTGCGGAGCCAGACGGCCGGCGACCTCCGACATCGGGGCCAACAGAGGCAGGGAACCGTCCGGCAGTTGCACGGTCTCGTAGGCGATACCGGTCACCCGTCGTTCCAGCAGAGCGTCGGTGCACTCGCGCGTGGCGGCCAGGTGCAGGTAGGCGAAGAGGGTCTGTCCCTCCCGCAGGTGGTGGTACTCGGCGGGGGTCGGTTCCTTGACCTTCAGGATCAGTTCGCCCTCGGCCCACACATCGTCGGCGGTGTCCAGGACGCGGGCGCCCGCGGACTCGTACTCGGCGTCGGAGATGGAGGAGCCGAGTCCCGCCCCGCCTTCGATGAACACCTCGTGACCTCGACCGACCAGTTCGTGCACTCCAGCGGGGGTGATGGCCACCCGGTACTCGTGGTTCTTGATCTCGCGGGGCACGCCGATGCGCACGGTTCCTCCTGCTGTCGTCTCTGCCTACACCTCCACTACCGTTCGCGGAGGCACGCTCGTACTGCCGTCAACACGTGTGGCTGTCAGCGGCCTTGTCGACAGTATGTAAGGCGGGCGCCGAAGGGCGTGAGGCGGGTGCGTGCCTGTGCCGGAGGATCTCATCACGCACCACCCTTGCTGTGACCCAGTACCCAGGCCCGCCGCACCCGACCCGTCAACTCCATGCCCGCGTACGGGCTCGGATCCGTCGCGGGGACCGTCACCCGCGCACGGGGGTCGAAGGCGACGAGGTCGGCGTCGAACCCGGGCGCGATCCGGCCCTTGGTCCCCAACCCGAGCAGCTCGGCCGGAGCACCGGACGTCCAGCGCGACAGGTCCCACAACCCCCTCCCGCGCCGGTGGGACGCCGTCCACAGTGCGGACAGACTCCACTCCAGCGTGTACAGCCCGCGGGCCGGAAGGTGACCCGATCCGACCGAGGTGATCGACGAGCCCTGCGCGAGAAGGGCGCTCCACAACGCCTTGCGGTTGGCGTCCGAGCGCACCGGCGGACGACAGGCGTGCGCGGGCGAACCCGGCGCCAGCGACTCCGCCGGCAGGCACAGGTAGTGGGGGCAGGTCTGGGCCGACAACGACACTCCCACCGCACCGGCGGCCTCCAACAGCGCCGCGCACTCGGCCGCCGTGAAAGGACACACGTGCGTGCGCGTCCCGGCCATGCGCGCCGCGGCGATCACCCGCTCCAACCCACGCCGCTCGGCTCGGGGAAGGCGTTGATCGGCCGGCCCCTGTGCCGATCCCAGTTCCGCGGCGTCCTCCGCGTGGACCAGCAGCACGCTGTCCAACGCCGTGAGCTCGGCCATCACCTTGCGCAGCAACGTGTCCCCGAGCGCGGCCGTGTCCGGCGCTCCTCCGTCCGACAGGGAGCAGTGGAACCCCACCGCGCCCGCCGCCTGCAGGTCGGCCAGGTCGAGCGGGGTGGTGCCCCGGCTCACCCCGCCCAGGAAGAACATGGGCACCGCCGCCCCGGCCGCCGCCCGTCGGTGTTCCCGTAGTGAGTCCGCGCAGGTGATGGCGGGCCGGGCCGGCGAGGGGGAGACCACCACACAGGTCACCCCGCCGCGCAGGGCCGCCTCGCCCGCCAGGAGATAGGACCTGGACAGCTCCTGCCCCGGCAGGTGCACCCCGGCGCCCAAGTCCACGGCCCCCGGCATCAGGGCCACGTCGCCGAGGTCGGTCACCTCGTGCGCCGCCATGTCGGCCCGGTAGGCGCCCACGACCTCGATCCGGCCGTCGCGCACCCCCACGGAGGCGGGACCGACCCCTTCGGCGGTGACCACATGCCTGGACCTGACCACACTGTCGAACACGGTCAACGCCGTCCCTTTCGATAGGCTCGCGACGAGAGGGTGTGCTGTCAAAAGCCACGGTGGGGGCCGTGACGGGGGCGGCGCACGGAGAGAGGGCGGGGAACCGTCGTCTCGACCGGAGCCCGGCCCTGTTCACCGACGCGGGCGGAACCCTCCAGGTCACACCCACCGGTGCTCCGGTCGTCCCCCGGGCACCGAGCGTATCGCGGGGTGCCCCGCGGAGGGATGAAAACGCGATATCCGCCCGGATCCGTGGACATTGCGTCCCCGGCCGTCGCGGTGGGACCGCGAGCGCAAGGTCACATCGCCGGACCCGGTCCGCCGAAGCACGTGTCAAAGGCACCGGGGTGGTGGCGGACGCCCGAATCCGACACCGTGTGGTGACGGTCTAACCTTGATCGAGGTGTTCCTCCGTGCACGGCCCCTGCCGGAAAAGACTGGACAGGCGCGAGGCCGACACACGGCCAAGGGCCCTGACCAGCCATAGCTAACGAGATCGACGACGGAGTGGCACGTGGCTCCTCCCGCACAGAATCCGACATCCCTTCTCAACGAACACCATGACGACGCTCCGGGCCTGGGGCGGTTCCCCCTCTTCGCCGTGGCCGCCGGGGCACTGTGCCTCATCGGGCTGGCCCTGACCCTCGTGCTCGGCGGAGCCGCCTTCCCCGAGGTCATCCCGGGCCTGCCCGACGCCGGCGAAGCGGTCCGCTGGGGCATGCCTCTGGCCAAGGTCACCATGGACGCCGCCGCGGTCGTGACGGTCGGTCTGCTGCTGCTCGCGGTGGTGCTGCTGCCGTCCGAGAAGGGCAGGCTCTCCCCGCAGGCGGTCGGTTACGTGCACGGCGCCACCTGGGCGGCCCTGGTGTGGGCCCTGGCCGCGGTGATGACCCTGTACTTCCAGGCCTCGGAGTTCCTCGCCAGACCCGCGGGTCAGGTCAGCGTGGACGAGGTCACCGCCTACGCCGGGTCGGTCTCCGGCGGCATCGCGCTGATGTTCGTCATCCTCGTCACGACGGGCATCGCCCTGTTCGGGCGCACGGCCACCGCGGCCACCAGCGGCCTCTTCCTGCTGGGGCTCTCCCTGGTCGCGCTCACGCCACCGGCCCTGACCGGCCACTCGGCCTCCTCCGGCTCACACGAACTGGCGGTGACCGGGCTGGCCCTGCACGTCATCGCCATCAGTGTGTGGGTGGGCGGCGTGCTCGCCCTCACCTACCACGCGATGCGGCCGAAGGCGCAGGATCCCTCGGTGGCCGTCCACCGGTTCAGCCGCCTGGCCCTGTGGGCCTATGTGGGTGTGGCCGTCAGCGGTGCCGCCAGCGCGGTGGCGCGCCTGTCCTCTCCCATGGAGCTGGTCCTCACCGAGTACGGGCTGATCATCCTGGTGAAGATCATCCTGTTCGTGGTAATGGGCGCCTTCGGTCACATGCAACGGGAGTTCGCCCTCAAACGGGTGGACGGCGCCGGGCGCGGCTCGACGGGACAGGCCTTCCAGCGCCCACTGTTCCTGCGGGTGGCCCTGGTGGAGGCGCTCATCATGGCCGCGGTGATCGGTGTGTCCGTCGGCCTGGGGCGCACCGCGCCGCCCCCTCCGCCGCCGGGCACCGTGGACCCCGCCGCCGTCATCCTCGGCTTCCCCGTCCCACCGCCCATGAGCGTGCAGACCCTGCTCACCCTGTGGCGCCCCGACCTGTTCTTCATCATGTTCGTGGTGGTCGCGGGTGGGCTGTACGCGGCCGCCGTGACACGGCTGCTGCGCCGGGGCGACAGTTGGCCGGTCGGACGTACGGTGGCCTTCGCGGCGGGACTGTTGACCATCGTCCTCGTCCAGCTGACCGGCTTCGCGACCTACGCGAAGGTGCTGTTCTCGACGCACATGATCCAGCACATGGTGCTGGCGATGGTCACGCCCATCCTGCTGGTATTGGGCGCACCGGCCACCCTGGCCCTGCGTGCGCTGAAGCCCGCCGCACGGCGAGGTGACCGTGGACCGCGCGAGTGGTTGACCCTGTTCCTGAACAGCCGTTTCTCCAAGGTGGTGACCCACCCGGGGTTCGCCGCCCCGATGTTCGTGCTCAGCCTCTACGTGCTGTACTTCACCCCGCTGTTCCCGGTGCTCATGAACGACCACGTCGGTCACATGATCATGAACGTGCACTTCCTGCTCGCGGGGTTCGTCTTCTACTGGATCATCGTGGGGGTGGACCCGGCGCCGAGGAAGGTGCCCTACCTGCTGAGGATCCTGTTGCTGTTGTTGGCGATGGGATTCCACGCCTTCTTCGGCATCGCGATCATGATGCAGTCGGCGCCCATGGCGATGGAGTTCTACGGCCGATTCGAGGTGCCGTGGATCGACAGCCGCCTCGACGACCAGTACGCGGGCGGCGGCGTCGCCTGGGCGCTGGGCGAGATCCCGACCGCACTGGTCATGGTCGCGTTGGTCTGGCAGTGGGCACGCGACGACGAGAGACAGGAGCGGCGCCGCGAACGGCACAGCCGCAGAGGCGGTTCCGAGGACGCCGATCTGGACGCCTACAACGCCTACCTGGCCGAACTCGACCGGCGTTCACGCGGAGGGGGTGCGGCCCAGGCGACAGCGGAGCAGACCGTGACCACCGAGGCGCCGGCGGACGCCGACGGGGGTGGGACGGAACCGAAGCCCGGGCGCGAGGAGCGCACCGGGTCGGACGAGGACTCCCCGGACGACTCCCCGGACCTTCGCCCCAGCAGCGGGACCGGAACCGGTCCACGGC
>CALGOD010000703.1 GCA_937957845.1 uncultured Nocardiopsis sp. | reverse complement strand
AAGCTGACGACCTCCCTCGAATAGGCCTCCCGCACCATCTGCCCGACCTCCTCCGGCTGCCGGACCGGACGCGAGGAGAAGCGGGTGACCGCGATGTCGAAGGTGTGCCAGAAGTGGTGCACGGGACTGGTCTTGCCGGAGAAACCGGCGGCGAACTCCTCCAGCAGCATGTTGACCTGGCTGAGTACGCGCCAATACCGGTTGGCCTGCTCGGGAACGTAGGTGGCGTGCTCGTGGTCCTGGGCGAACGGGCGGTCGGCGTCGGGCAGGTCGAAGGGGCTCGCCGACGGGATGCCGCCGTCCACCCCCAGAGCGTCCAACGCCGACTGCAACCTCAGGTAGAACGAGGCCACGCTGTTGCCCTGGAGCGGAAAGGACACCGTGTCCCCGTCCAGGGTCGAGGCGACCAGCCGGTGACGGACGAAGTCGAAGTCCACCGTGAAGATCGGGTTGCCGTCCCTCAGGCCCATGGGACGTGAGGTGATGCCGCTTCCGGTGAGGTGGAAGGGCACGTGCCACCAGTGGTTGCGTCGTGGACTGTGGTGAAGGCGCACCTTGCCGACGATCTGTTCGAAGCGGTGCAGGGTCTGTTTGGTGTCGTACCAGGACTCAAGGGGAAAGGCCGGGAACAGTTCCATGGTCGCTCTTCTCCTCGTCGTGGGCACCGGTCGCGGTCCGATCTCCGGGGTCGGGGACGTTTCGAGGCAGCGGGACCGGCGTCGTCTCCGGTCCCGCCACGGACGGTTCCGTCCCGCTCCCACCGGTGTGGTCACGGATCCGGACCCGGGTACGAAGGTCCGGTGCTCGGCGGTGTACCGGTTTCCAGTCGTCGTGGCACTGTTCGGCGAGGGAGACGCGCACCGCGTCCACGACCCTCGCGTACGGCGTGCCGTGGTCGCGCAGGGCCTCACCGAGCAGCTCCAGCCCCGGACGCAGACGCGACAACAGCGCCTCCCCCGCGTCGGACCAGGCGGTGAACTCCAGGACGACCGCCAGGTGATCGGGGTCCTCGCCGTCGGGTACCGGCCATCCGGCCTCGACGTAGGTCCGGATGATCTCGTCAGGGGAGACGTCACAGTGGCGTGCCAGGCGCGGATCCCGCCGACCATCGGAACCGAACACGTTCGTGTGGTGCTCGCACAACCGCTGTTCGGGAGTGGTGGAGGCGTGCTCGCAGAACTCGCGGAGCCCGAGGCGTACCGGCCCCCACGGAAGTTCGGCGACCGCCCGCGCGACCAGCGGCAGCCGTTCGAAGAAGGCCTGGTCGGGATAGCCGAGAAGGCAGGAGGCGGCCTGGTGGGTGACCGCGCGTCGATGGGCCCTGCGGGCGGCGCGGTCGGCCTCCAGCCACCCGACCGAACGTGTGCCCGCACGTGCCCGGTCCGGTGCGCCCCTGTCGGAGCCGTCGGCGGTGGTGCTCATGTCTGACCCCCTCACGCGGTGCGGCGCTCCCGCCGCTGCCGTCGTCAGTGTCGCCGTCTGGGAAGGAGTCCGAGGGCCGACGATCGCCGGTCCTCGGAAAGCCGGGTCGGGCGTCAGGTACGCCCGGGAGTCACTGTGTGGGAGGACACGGTGGAACACCACCGCTCTCATCACACGAATATGCCTCATCCAGGACGAATGTCACGTGTCACACACCGATACGCACCGAAACCGCCGTAGAACGACATGTCCACGCGACACCCCCGGCGCGCCGACATCGGAGAGGCACCGGCCCGGGTCCGTGTCCTCAGGGCCGGGCGGGCACTGGGAGTCCGAACGTCCCCGCCGGGAACCCGGCACCCATGTCGGCGATGTCCTACGGTCGCCCCTCAGGGAGCGATGTCCCGGGCGCGAACCAGGGCCGCGGCACGACTGCCGATCCTCACCCGCTCCAGCGCGCGCACGCCCTCCGGCAGCGCGATCCGTCGGGTCCGGGCGCTCACCACCACCACGGCGTGCTCGGGCAGGACCCGCCCCAAGGAGGCCAGCAGTCCACCCATCGGGTCCCCCTCGGGAACCGCTCCCGCCCAGCGGGTCATCTCGCCGTAGGGCACGTCCGTCACCACCAGGTCGGCCGCCACGGCCTCCTCCAGGGAGAACACGTCCGCCACCGCCGTCTCGTGGGGCAGGTCGCCTCCCCTCGCCGCCAGGTCGGCCGCCAGGTTCCGCGCGGCCTCGGCCCGTTCCACGAACGCCACCCGACCGAAGTCCCGCGCCGAACGGCGCAGCTCCTCCTCGCGTTCCACCAGACCTTCCGCGGTCAGCAGACGCAGGTTGCGCGCGGCCAGGTGGACCGCGTCGGCGTCCACGTCCGTGGCGCGCACATGGGCGATGTGTTCCCGGTGCAGGAAGCCCAGGACCGTCGCCAGGTACCCGCTGCCGCAGCAGGGGTCCCACAGTCGCACGTCCTCCCGTCCGACGTGCACCATGGCCCGCTGGAAGAGCTCGCTCGCCAGACGCACCGGGAATCCGGGGAACCCCGGCGCGGACCGCAGGACGTGTCCGCCGGCCAGTGCCGAATTGTCGGTCCGCTCGACGGCGTACCGGTAGCTCAACGTGCCTTCTTCCCATGTCGGTCGGAGAAACACCGAAGGCCCGGTGCCAGTGGACACCGGGCCTTCCTCATGCGGTCCTGACGGGATTTGAACCCGCGGCCTCCACCTTGACAGGGTGGCGAGCA
>CALGOD010000702.1 GCA_937957845.1 uncultured Nocardiopsis sp. | reverse complement strand
TTGCGCGATACGCTCGCCGCCCTTCTTCGAGATCAAAGGCAACGGATTCGAGTTGACTTCATCAAGGCCAAGGCGATGATGCCACCAGACCGAGAGATCGACGGGATGCCGACCGCCGACGGGCAGCATCCGCGGACAACGACTGAGAGGGTCGACATGGCGACCGTGACCGATATGGTCGGCGTCCCAGGTGTGGGCGTGGGGCACTGGACCGACCCCGTCGCGCGGACCGGCTGCACCGTGGTCCTCCTTCCGGACGGCACGGTGGCCTCGGCGGAGGTCCGTGGTGGTGCCCCCGCCACACGGGAGCTCGCCGCCCTGGCCCCCGACAAGGCCGTCCTGAACATCGACGCGGTGGTCCTCACCGGCGGATCGGCGTTCGGGCTCGCCAGCGCGGACGGCGCCATGCGCTTCCTTGAGGAGACCGGGCGAGGGGTGCCCACACCGGGCGGTCGCGTGCCGGTGGTCCCGGCCCTGGCCCTGTTCGACCTGGCGGTGGGCGACTCCCGTGTACGTCCCACCGCGGAGGACGGTTACCGGGCGGCCACCGCTGCGGCCCGTGAACCGGAAGGCCCGGTGTCGGGTCAGCTCGGAGCGGGGACCGGAGCCTGCACCTCACACTGGCGCGGCCCTGAGCATCGCCGCCCCGGCGGACTGCGCTACGCCGAGTCGCGTCTGGACGACCTGGTCGTCGGGGCGCTCTGCGCGGTGAACGCTTACGGGGACGTCGACACCGGAGACAGCGCACCGGAACTGGACGCGGTGGCCGCCCTGGACGCGCCGTTCGCCTTCGAGCAATCCCGGACCCACACCACGATCGGTGTGGTGGTGACCAACGCCGAGTTGAGCAAGGTCGAGTGCCACATCGTGGCGCAGGGCGCCCATGACGGTCTTTCCCGAGCGTTGACCCCGCCCCATACGCGTTTCGATGGTGACGCCTTCGTCGCCGCCTCCACGGGTGGGGTCGACGCCCATGTCGACACCGTCCGGTTGATGGCCCTGGACGCGGTGTCCACCGCCATCCGGTCCGCCGTCGAGGACTCGCCTCGTCCCGCTGCTCGGTAAGAGAGTCCTCGCTCCTGGGGCGGTTTGCGGGGGTGCTCCGGTGCCGTAAGCGACGTCGTCGCAGGAGCAAATCCGTTGCGTTCAAGGCGGAGGACGGGAAGGCTTGCGCTCATGGTCTCAGTGGTGCAGAACGTGGCGATCGACTGTGCGGATGCCTACGAACTGGCTCGGTTCTGGAGCGGTGTGACCGGCCGTCCGCTGCATCCGGGGAGCAGACCGGGGGACCGGGAGACGCAGGTGCCGTTGGCAGAGGGGTCGGTGCTGTACTTCGACCAGGTGCCGGAGGCCAAGACGGTCAAGAACCGGGTTCGTCTGTGTCTGCGTCCCCAGGCCTCGCGCGACCAGGAGGTGGAACGACTGTTGGGCCTTGGTGCCACCTTCGTCGCCGACCACCGTGACCCCGATGGTTCGGGCTGGGCGGTTCTCGCCGGCCTCGAGGGCAACGAATTCTGCGTTCTGCGCAGTGCCTCCGAGCGGGCCGCCATGGACTCCTGACGCTCACACGCCGCCCCGGTCGGTGAGCGTGCCCCGTGCGTGGCCCTCGGCCCCGGATGTTCCTTGGCGGTGACACCGGTGCTGAATCGAGGTCGGGCCGGCGCCGAGGACCCGCACGGCTTCTGTCCTGAGCGAATTGTGATCGACGAGGCCCGTCACTCTTATCCGCGGTGTTTCTTGTAGGGCGGGTGAGAGCCTGTGTTGTTTCGCTACGCGGGTCATCATCACCGCTCATGCATCTGCAGCACCACAGGAAACAACAGACTCCGTCTTATAAGGGGTCTTTTCATTGCCAGTCTGCGCACTTATGGTGGGGGATCGTTTACCGGATGTATCGGTGAGCTTCGTGAATTGGACCAATTCCGATGCACGAAAGGGACTTCCGTTCCTACAGGAACCGAGGCCCGAAAATCCCGCCAATCCCCCTTGGAGAATCAGGGACCCATGCGACCCTCCCCCGTTATCTCCGCCATCGGCACAGGAACCCTGGCCTTCGGTCTGGCGTTGGCCATGGCCCCGGGAGCCCTCGCGGCGCCTGGACCGGCGTCCCAAGGCCCTGTCGCCGACGACACCGTCGCCGCCGCCGGCATGATGGACGCGCTCAAGCGCGACC
>CALGOD010000701.1 GCA_937957845.1 uncultured Nocardiopsis sp. | reverse complement strand
TGTCCGCCCCAGCGCGGGCTGGACGCGGGCAGCGCGAGGAAGTGCGGCAGATACATCGTCAGGGCGTCGACCATCGGAATGGCCTTGTCCCTGTCGCGCACCCCCACGTGCACGTGGACGCCACAGGTCAGAATGCGCCGGGCCAGCCACTGCATCTGCTCGACCAGTTCCCCGTAACGCTTGCCGGGACTGATCTCCTGATCCCGCCAGTCGTCGATGGGATGTGTTCCGGAGCAGGTCAGCGTGCTTCCCCATGGGAGCAGGACCTCTCGCATCCGGCCGATGTTTCCGCTCAGGTCGTTCCGGGCCTCCTCGACGGTCTCACAGATCCCGGTGACGACCTCCACCTGGGACTGCATGAGCTCGTGACGCAAAGGAGAGGCCGAGGTCTCCGAACTGAGTTCGGGAAGTTCGGAGAGGAGTTTCGGCGCCTCTTGCCTGAGATGCCGCGTCCGCTCGTCGACGAGTTGGAGTTCCCACTCCACACCGATCGTCGAACGCTCGGACGAGTTGAATGCGATTCCCATCTGCCCTCCGAAGGGGGTGTTCGTCGACCACCGCGATCGACTCACCGTCGCACCCCGGAAGAACTGGCCAACCGGGACAGGAGAGGACTACCCTTCACACACCGTTCACATACGGGGCAAGCGACTCGCATAAGGCGAATTCCATGGAAAAAATTTCTGTTTGCCCGTGACCGCCCTGGACCTTCGTCACCGACCGTCATCGCGTCGACGCAGTATCCACGCCGTGGCACCCGCCGCTCCGGCCGCTCCCAGCAGGGACAACGTTCCGGCGAGCGCGCGTCCGGCGGACCGACGCCCGGCCGTTGTGCACTCCGACGGGCTCTGTCCGGGCACCGTCCGAGGCCAGGCCATGCCGTTCTCCTCGGGCAGCGGTATCGACCCGGTGTAGGGAGGCGGTACCGGCAACCAGGTCGCCGTCCAGGCCGCGCTGAACATGACCAGGCGCATCACCAGGTTGATCCACACCAACAACCCGACCAGCACGGCGAAGGAGGCGTAGACGGGGTTGGTGAGCGTCCCGGACAGCAGTAGCGCCGCAGCGGATTTGAGCGCCTCGAAACCGACCGCGCCCAGCAGGGCGCCCCGCCACATCATGCTCGCCGGCCGGCCGCTGCCGGAGAGCAGCGAGAACGCCATCATGAAGATCCCCATGTTGACGGCCACCGCGATGGTCAGGGCCGACACACGCAGGGTCAGCCCGGCCACGAGCGAGCCGTCCAGGCCCACCAGTGACAGCGACCACTGTGTGGCGGCCTGCGCGACGCTGGTGAGCGTCACCGCGAAGAGCAGTGCCGCGCCCAGCCCCAACATGAGGAGCACGTCCGCCCCCGTACGGACCAGGATGTTGGGGCCCTCCCGCAGGTTCTTCAGCCAGATGGAGTGCAGCGCCTGACGCAGCGCCGACACCGAGTTCAGCCCCGCGTAGAGCAGACCGAGCGCACCCAGGACACTCGCTCCCACACGCGCCCGGGCGAGCTGCTCGATTGGCAGGTGCTCCGAGATCCTTGGCATCACCGGCCGCGGTG
>CALGOD010000700.1 GCA_937957845.1 uncultured Nocardiopsis sp. | reverse complement strand
GCTGGAGTCACTCCGGCACCGCTGTCAGAGCGATTCCCGTCGAAACCCTCCCTGACACCACCATGATCAACCAATAGATCTTGCTCCCAGCGTCACTGTCGACGGCCCACAGTGACGCTGGGGCCACCGTCGTCGTGCGGGAGGCACGAGAACGCTCACAGGAGCGACGGCACCCGCCGACCTCAGGCCGAGGGATGCCGCACGTGCGGCTCCACCGGTCCGACCGGCTGTCTGAGGATGGTACGCAGCTTCTCCGGCGCGGTCCTGCGGAGGTCGCTGAGGTAGATCTCGTGGTGTCTGCCGGTCATGCGCAGCCCGTTGTCGGGGATGAACTCGTCGTGCATCGTGCTGAGCACACCCGCTTCCTCGTCGAAGGGTCCGACGTGCAGCGTCTGCACGCAGCGGCCCTCGGCCAGGGACTCCATGCGGACGTCTCCGAGGCGTGTCGGCCTGTTCTTGGCCTCGACCCGCTCGACGGCGGTGGCGAACATGTCCTGGTCGATCCAGTCCGGGACCATGATCATCAGCGTCCAGGACCACCTCGACTTGTCGCGCGCCGTCGTGAAGGCGGCCATGTCGTCGGCCCACCACAGTCCTTCCAAGGGAGGGACGACGTAGTCGCGCCCCTGATCCTGTTTGCTCGCGAACTTCAGTGTGTAGGCCACCGGGTAGAGCGCCTGGACCGCCTCGGTGAAGGCCGTCGAGGTGTTGGGGTCCCCGTGTCCATCGATCATGAGGTACCGCAGCTCCGGCACCTCCACGATCCGGAAGCGGCCCCGTTTCGCCTGGTAGGCGTCGAGGGTCTTCTTGAAGTCGACCTTGTCCGTCATCTGGCACCTGGACTCGGTTGGCGAGTCGCGACCTTTCTGTTCCCCGAGGGCTCGGGAGGCATGGAAGAGCCTCCCCCGCAGCCGGTTCGAAAAGTACTCGCCTCCGGTGACCTTCCGTGCGGGGCGCGTGGTCCGAGCTCGAACCTCAGGTCGCTTGAGACCTCACAGTCGCCCCATACGCGACGAAGAGCCGTGCTCCCTCGGGGACGCCACCCGCCGGAGTGGTCTGAGGATCAGCACTGTCCGCTTCCACTCCGTCGAAGGGGTCCTCGCACCCCCAGGGCCGACGGAGGCGGGCCGGGCAGGCGGTGGTGAGGACGCTGATCAGGCAGGGTGGCACGCCCTCACAGGCGGTCCTGAGGCACAAGCTCGTCTCGATGTCCGACGAGGAACATGAGCGGACCGTCGACGACTTCTGGAACGAGGTGGGCGAGGGCCTGGACGTCCCGCCCGGTTCGGCACTCCCCTGGCCGTCACCACCGTGGCGTCGTGCGACGGCACCGGCCACGAGTCGACGTGGAAGGGACGCGACGCAAGAATCCCCTCATGCTCGACGAGATCCACGCGGTGGACTGGGCCTCCGTTCCCGGTCCCGCGGGCTACTACCGCTCTGTCGCCGCCCAGGAGGGACTCGAGGCCCTCGCCCGCGCCAGGGGACACACGGAAGCGGCATCGGCCTCCTCCCTCCTGGCGGGAGGAGGGATCGTCCATGACCACAGCGG
>CALGOD010000699.1 GCA_937957845.1 uncultured Nocardiopsis sp. | reverse complement strand
CCGTTCACCCTGGTCGTCGGTGGAGGGCCGGCGCCCGGCCGCCCCGAAGTTCGGGCTCAGAGGGGGTTCGGAGGTGCCGCGGTCGGGTCCGCGAGGAACGAGTCGACACGTCACGGGCGCCGAGGCTTCCCTGTCTTCGGGGCGCCCGGAGGGTCGTGGTGGAGGTGGTCGTGCCCCCGGGGGCACGACCTACTCGGCCAGTCCGGTCACCTGGCGCAGGGTGGACAGGAGTTCGGCGCGCTTGTACACCGCCAGACCGATGGCGGCGGCGAAGGCCGCGAGCATGTGCACGTAGACCATGGGGTCACCCCGGGTGAAGCGTTCGGCGGCCTCCTCCTCTCCGACCGTGTGCGCCTCCCAGGCGGTGGAGACGGCGAACTCCAGCTCGGGAGGGAGCATCTCGGCCGCCATCCGGGCGACGGCCTCCCGGGAGTCGGCGGGCTTCCACACGACACCGGTCTGCTGGACACGGCGGCTGAGGAAGGCCGCGATGACCTTCAACTCGGAGACGACGGCGTCGGCGTCGGCGAAGGCGCGCGGGAGGATCTCGTCGAGCTCCTTCCTGTCCCGATCGGCGTAGGCGGCGATCAGGTCGATGGCGGTCCGCTTGACGTGCCCGGGCACGTCGGAGTCGGACGTGTGCCCGTTGGTGCTGTCATCGAAGGACTCGGACACGGCGTGCCCCTTCCCGTGGGTGTGCGGCTGGATACATGATGTCGCCATTCTCGCCGGAGCGCCGGTGGACAGGCCGGGGCGCCGCCCCTCGCGAACACAGTGGGTCCGTGCCCGGCGGACGGAGCCGCGGGCGGGTCGGTGGAGAGCGCGGTCGACGTGTCCCGGGACGGCCCGTACGGGGACCGCCCCGGGAAGGGCCGAGGTGGTCAGAACCGCGGGCGCAACGGCATGTGCGCCTCGGTGCCGTCCAGTTTCACCCCGAGGATCTGGTGCAGCTGCACCACGTTCCTCTCGAATCCCAACACGCACCCCGCCATGTAGAGTCGCCAGACCCTGGCGGTCCCCTCTCCGACCTCGGCGACGGCCTCGTCCCAGTGGCGCTCCAGGTTGGCGCCCCAGTGACGCAGGGTGAGCGCGTAGTGCTCGCGTAGGTTCTCCTGGTGGCGGATCTCGAAACCGGCGTCGTTCATCGCGGTCTGGATCTGGCCGGGGCCCTCCAACTCACCGTCGGGGAACACGTACCGGTTGATGACGCCCTTGGGGTTCATGGGCGCCAGGTCGTTGCGCGGCCGGGTGATGCAGTGGTTGAGCAGCCGTCCCCCGGGCACGAGTTTGGCGTTGAGCGAGGTGAAGTAGGAGGGCAGGTTCCTCGCTCCCACGTGCTCGGTCAGTCCGATGGAGCTGATCCGGTCATAGCTGCCGTCGGGCAGGTCTCGGTAGTCCATGTGGCGGACCTCGGCCAGCTCCGACAGCCCCTCCTGCGCGATCTTCTTGGCCGCCCAGTCGGCCTGTTCCTTGGACAGGGTGACGCCGAGCGCCCGGACACCGTACTCACGGGCGGCGTGCATGACCATGCCGCCCCAACCACAGCCCACGTCGAGCAGGCGCATGCCCGG
>CALGOD010000698.1 GCA_937957845.1 uncultured Nocardiopsis sp. | reverse complement strand
GCGTCGGCGCTCGCGCCGACCACGCCCGGCAGGGGGGCGGCCGGCTGGGATCTCATCCCCAGCGCGTCGCACGCCCGCGTGACCGTTCCGATCGTCTCGGGGTCGACCTTGCCGAACATCCCGCCGAACTCGGCGGAGGAGGCGATCAGGGACGCGGTCTTGTCGCTGATCACCTTCAGGTAGTGGTCCACCGGGTCGACGCCTTCGCGCGGACCCGAGGTCTCCAGGATCTGGCCCTGCACCAGGCGTCCGAACGTCATCGCCTGCAGCCGCACCGCCTCGGTACCGAGATCGGCGAGCATCTCCGAGGCGCGGGCGAACACGTAGTCACCGGTCAGGATGGCGATGCTGTTGCCCCAGCGCTGGTTGGCGCTCGGCTCGCCCCTGCGCAACTCGGCCTCGTCCATCACGTCGTCGTGGTAGAGCGTGGCCACGTGCGTGAGCTCCACCACGGCGGCGGCCGGGATGAGGTCGGGTACCGTCGGGTCGCCGAAGTGGGCCGCCAGCAGTACAAGGGTCGCCCGGAAGCGTTTGCCCCCGGCCTCCAACGGATGGGAAGCGGCCTCGGTCAACAGGGGGTCGCTCGACGCGACCGACTCCCTCAGGAGTTCCTCGACCTTCTCCAGGCTCTCCTGGATCTCCCGGGCGAGGTCCGTATCGACACTCGGCAGAGCCAAGAACCCGCTCGGGACAGCACCGCTCACCGTAATGCTCCACCTGTTGGGCGGGCACCGCGGTGACCTCCGGTGGAGAGGTCACCGCCGCGCCCAGCACACGAACATGATCCGACTTGCCACGGTATCCGACCCGAAACGAACAACCAAAGCCACGTCCTCCTACTGTGACTTCGGGGGTCGAACCCCAGGTCAGACCATACGCCCGGTTACTCCGGACTCGTCTCCGTCGACGCCTGGTCGACCATCGCCGCGACCGGCTCCTGACCGACCTCCGACGAGGGCAGCAGGTTGTCGAGGACCGGTCCCGGGTACAGGCCGAGCAGCAACGTCGCCGCGACCCCGATGGCGATGACCCCACCCGTGGCCGCGCCCGCGCGCACCACCGTGGGACCCTCTCCCTCCGGGTCACGGAAGAACATCACCACGATGATCCGCACGTAGAAGAACGCGGTCACCGCGCTGCTCAGCACACCCACGACCACCAGGGGGGTGGCCCCGGCCGCCACGGCCGCCTCGAACACCGCGAACTTGCCGATGAACCCGCTGGTCAGCGGGATACCGGCGAAGGCCAGCAGGAACAGGGTCAGCGCGCCGGCCAGCGCCGGGGAGCGACGCCCCAGCCCCGCCCACCGGTCCAGGTCCCCCAGCTCCTGCCCGCCGTCCTTGGTGCGCACCAACGTCACCACGGCGAACGCGCCCAGGGTGGTGAAACCGTAGGCCGCCAGGTAGAACATCGCGCCGGCGAGTCCGTCCGTGCTGTTGGCCACCACCGCGGTGAGGATGAACCCGGCGTGCACCACCGACGAGTAGGCCAGCAGACGCTTGACGTCGCGCTGGGTGACCGCGATGACGGCCGCGACGACCATCGTCAGGACGGCCACCACCCACAGCATCGGCTGCCAGCTCTCCGCCGAACCGCCGAAGGGCACGAAGAACACCCGCAGCAGCGCGCCGAAGGCGGCGACGAGGGTGCACGAGGCCATCAGGGCCGTGATCGGCGTCGGGGCACCCTGGTACACGTCCGGCTTCCAGTTGTGGAAGGGCACGGCACCGACCTTGAACAGCAGGCCGATCGCCACCAGACCGATCCCCATCAGCATCAGCGGTTCGCCGTTGCCTCCCTGGAAGATCTCGGCCCCGCCCGCGTCGACGGCCGCACGGATCTCACCGAAGTTCACCGAACCGGCGTAGCCGTAGACCATGGCCGCGCCGAACAGGAAGAACCCCGAGGAGAACGCGCCCAACAGGAAGTACTTGACCGCCGCCTCCTGCGAGAACAGGCGACGCCTCCTGGCCAGGCCGCACAGCAGGTACAGCGGCAGGCTCATGACCTCCAGCGCGATGAACATCGTCAGGAAGTCGTTGGCGGCCGGGAACATCAGCATGCCCAGCACCGCGAACAACACCAGCGGGTACACCTCGGTGTGCTGGGAGCCCGCCAGGATGTGCGCGCGCTCCTCCTCGCTGCCGGGCACCGTCGCCGCCTGCGCGGCGAACGCGTCACGCCCGTCCCTGCGCTCGGAGATCAGCAGCAGGCTGACCAGCGCCAGCACCGTGATGGTGCCCTGGAGGAAGATCACAGTCCGGTCCACCGCCAGCACACCGGCCGCCACGGTCACACCCGGCTCGTCGGCGGGCAGCATGCCCACCTGGATCACCAGCAGCACGAACGTCGCCAGCAGCGCGAGGACCGCCAGACCGATCTGCAATCCGCGGCGCCGCTCCTTGGGCGCGAACGCCTCGAACAGCACTCCCAGCACACCGGCGGCGAACACCGTGACCAGCGGCGCGAGCAGCCACCAGTCGAGCTGCGGCGGCGCCTCGGTGATGACGGGAAGGTCCATGTGGGGGATCACTCCTCGTCTCCTTCCTCTTCCTGGGCGCCCGCGGCGCCCTCACTGCCGCCGTCCGCGACCGTGCCCGCACCGATGTCGACGGTGCGCTCGACCGCGGGGTTGATCACGTCCAGCGCGGGCTGCGGGTACACGCCCAGCACGAGGAGCAGCGCGACCAGCGGAGCGACCGCCCACGTCTCCCTCGCCGACAGGTCCCGCACTCCGGCCAGTCCCTCCTTGGTGGGACCGTTCATGGTGCGCTGGTACATCCACAGGATGTACAGCGCGGCCAGCACCACGCCGATGACGCCGATGACGGCCGGGATCGGACTGAACGCGTACACCCCGATGAGCACCAGGAACTCGCTGACGAACGGTGCCAGACCCGGCAGGCCCAGGCCCGCCAGTCCCGTCACCAGGAACACTCCGGCCAGCTTGGGCGCGAGTTTCTGCACGCCTCCGTAGTCGGTGATGTTCGCGCTGCCCCGGCGGGCGATGAGGAAGCCCACGATGAGGAACAGCGCTCCGGTCGCGAATCCGTGGTTGACCATGTACAGGGCGGCTCCGGCCTGTGCCTGCGCGGTCAGGGCGAAGATGCCCAGCGTGATGAAGCCGAAGTGGGACACCGAGGTGTAGGCCACCAGGCGCATCATGTCGTTCTGTCCGACCGCCAGGATCGCGCCGTAGATGATGCTGACCAGGCTCAGACCCACGACCGGCCACACGAACCACGACACCGCCGCCGGGAAGAGCTCCAGGCAGTAGCGCAGCATGCCGTAGGTGCCGACCTTGTCCAGCACGCCCACCAGCAGCACCGCGGTGCCCGGACGCGAGGACTGGGCCGCCGTGGGCAGCCAGGTGTGCACGGGCCACATCGGCGCCTTGATCGCGAAGGCGATGAAGAAGCCGAGGAACAGCCAGCGCGCCGTGGCCGGGTCCACCGCGGCCAGGGCACTGCCCTCGCCCACGAGGTCGGTCCACAGGAAGCTGCCGCCGATGACGTACACGCCGATCACCGCGACCAGCATGATCAGGCCGCCCGCCAGGCTGTACAGCAGGAACTTGATGGCGGCCTTCGAACGCTCGTCGCCGCGTCCGTAGCGCCCGATCATGAAGTAGACCGGGATGAGCATGACCTCGAAGAACACGTAGAACAGGAAGACGTCGGTGGCGGCGAAGACCCCGATCATCATCGCTTCGAGGGCGAGGATGAGGGCGAAGTATCCGCGCCCGCCGTCCGAGCGGTCCTCGTGCTCGTTCCAGGCCGCCAGGATGACCAGCGGTACCAGGATCACCGACATCAGGATCAGCGCCAGGGCGATGCCGTCCACGCCCACGGCGTAGTGGATGCCGAAGCGCGGGATCCAGGGGTGGACCTCCTCGAACTGCAGGCCACCGGCCTGGGAGGTGTCGAAGCGCAGCGCCATGGCCGCGACCACCAGCAGCGTGGCGAGCGAGAAGCCCAGTGCCAGCCGCTTGGCGGTCTCGGCCGAGGCCCCACCGCCCGTGTCCGTGGCGGCGGGCCGCACGGCCGTGGCCGTGGTGGTGCCGCCGCCCGACGCCGATGCCGACGCCTCGCCGACGGTCCGGGCGGGGGACGTGGCCGTGACGCGCGGTAGCGCCCAGACCAGGACCGCACCGACCGCGGGGAGCGCGATCGCGATAGTGAGCCAGGGGATCATTGTCTACAACCTCACAACCAGCGTCGCGGCGACGATGACGGCGCCGAAGAGCATGGTGAGCGCGTATGTGCGGGCGAACCCGGTCTGGGCACGGCCCAGTCCCCGGGAGGAGTCGCGTACACCCGCACCGAGCCCGTTGACCGCTCCGTCGATGACCTTGTCCTCGATGACGAGCAGGGCCCTGGTGAGCTGCTGGCCGGGCCGCATGAACAGGCCCTCGTTGATCTCGTTGCCGTACAGCTCACGGCTGGCGGCGACGGTCACGAGGTTGCCCTTGGGAGCGGTGCGGGCCACCGGCCTGCGCAGGTACATCGCCCAGGCGGCGGCCACGCCGACGGCCAGCATGGCCAGGGCGGCCAGGCCGTAGGGCGCGGTGAAGGCGTGCACCACGTCGAAGTGGTGCGGCTGGGCGCCGATGGTCGGTGCCAGGAAGTTCGCGAACCGGTCCCCGAGCACCAGGAAGGCGCCCAGAGCGACCGAGCCGACGGCCAGGACCACCATGGGGGCGGTCATGCTCACCGGCGACTCGTGCGGGTTCACGCCCTTCTCCCAGCGCTTCTCGCCGAAGAAGGTCATGAAGACCATCCGCGACATGTAGAAGGCGGTCAGGCCGGCGCCGACGATCACCGTGGTCCCGAGCACCATGCCCTGGGTGCCGCCCAGGCCGAAGGCCGCGGAGATGATGCTCTCCTTGGTCCACCACCCCGACAGCAGCGGGAAGCCGATGATGGCCAGGTAGCCCAGGCCGAAGGTGGCGAAGGTGATCGGCATGATCCTCGCCAATCCGCCGTACCTGCGCATGTCCACGCCCTCGTTCATGCCGTGCATGACGGATCCGGCGCCCAGGAACAGTCCGGCCTTGAAGAAGCCGTGGGTGATCAGGTGGGCGATGGCGGCCACGTACCCGATCGGGCCCAGCCCGGCGGCCAGGACCATCATGCCGATCTGGCTCATCGTGGATCCCGCCAGGGACTTCTTGATGTCGTCCTTGGCGGAGGCGATGATCCCACCGGCCAGCATGGTGGCCGCTCCCACGACGGTGACCACTGTCTGGGCGACCGGGGCACCCTCGAAGATCGGTCCGGCGCGCACGATGAGGTACACGCCCGCGGTGACCATGGTGGCCGCGTGGATGAGCGCGGACACCGGGGTCGGACCCTCCATGGCGTCGAGCAGCCAGGCCTGAAGCGGCAGCTGCGCGGACTTGCCGCAGGCGCCCAGCAGGAGCAGCAACCCGATGGCCAGCAGCACGCCGTCGCTCGCGCCCGGGACGGCGGCGAACACGTCGCTGAAGCTGACCGCGCCCAGCACCGCGAACATGATCATGATCGCGACGAGCAGGCCCAGGTCACCGACCCGGTTGATGAGGAAGGCCTTCTTGGCGGCCACCGCCGCGGAGTTCTTGTACTGCCAGAACCCGATGAGCAGGTAGGAGGCCAGACCCACGCCCTCCCAACCGAAGAAGAGCAGGACGAAGTTGTCCGCGAGCACCAGCACGAGCATGGCCGCCACGAACAGGTTCAGGTAGGCGAAGAAGCGCCGCCTGTCGGGGTCCTCGGCCATGTAGCCGATGGAGTAGACGTGGATCAGCGAGCCCACGAAGGTGATGAGCAGGACGAAGCTGATCGAGAGCGGATCCACCAGAAGGTCCACGCCGGCGGTGAAGGATCCGACGGAGAACCACTCGTAGACGGGGACGGAGACGCTGCGCGCGTCGGGGGCTCTGCCGAGCAGTTCGAACAGGACCAGGACGGCCCAGGCGAAGGAGGCCACCGGCAGGGCCGTGGCCGGCCAGTGCCCCCATGTGTCGGTGCGCCTGCCGCCGAGCAGCAGGATCGCCGCGCCCGCGAGCGGCATGGCGATGAGCAGCCAGGCGCCCGACAGCACGGCACTGTCGGCCGCGGTCGCCACCACGGGGTCGGCGGCGAGGTAAGCGTGAGATGTCACTGCCACTCCGCCTTCTAGTGCTTGAGCAGGTTCGCGTCATCGAGCGACGCGGACCTGCGGGTTCGGAAGATCTGCATGATGATCGCGAGGCCGACCACCACCTCGGCGGCGGCGACGACCATCACGAAGAAGGCGATGACCTGCCCTTCGATGTCCCCGTGCATCCGGGCGAACGCGACGAACGCCAGGTTGCAGGCGTTGAGCATCAGCTCCACGCACATGAAGACGATGATCGCGTTGCGCCTGACCAGCACGCCGACGGCGCCGATGGTGAACAGCAGCGCCGCGAGGACGATGTAGTTCATCGGGTCCACGAGGACTCGACCTCCTGCCCGTTGCCGTTCTTGCCGTTGCGGCCCTCGCCGTCGGCGTCCTCACCCGTGTCGGAGACCAGCGTCCCGGTCTCCACCGGTCCGCCCTCGGTCTCCGCCTGCGGTCGGGCCCGGTCGTCGACCACGGGGCCGACGACCTTGGACTCCGCCGAGTCCGAGGCGCCACCGGCCAGGGGCGTGTGGCGGGCCCGCACCTCGTCGGGCACCTTCGACTGGTACTTGGGGTCGCGCGCGGCGAGCACCGGGTTGAGGGACAGCTGCGAGACCGTGCCGTCCGGCAGCAGCGCGGGCATGTCGACCGCGTTGTGCCGCGCGTAGGTGCCCGGTCCGGGCAGCGGTGTCGGGTGGTCCCCGCGGATACGGTCCTCCGACATCTGCCTCTGGGTGTTGCGCTTCTTGGTGCGGGCGGTGTGCGCCATGACCATGGCGCCCAGGACCGCGGTGATGAGCAGCGCGCCGGTGGCCTCGAAGGCGACCACGTAGCGCAGGATCAGCTCACCGGCGATCCATGGGATGGTGCCGCCCGCGGCGGCGGCTCCGGCCCCCAGCCCGACCGGGTCGCCCACGGAGATGCGGGTGATACCGGTGACCAGGGCGCCGATGAAGGCGAGCGCGACGATGGCGGTGAGGATCCGCTGTCCGCTGATCGTCTCCACCAGCGAGTCGGCGGAGCTGACGCCGACGAGCATCAGCACGAACAGGAACAGCATCAGGACGGCGCCGGTGTAGACCACGATCTGCACGACCATCAGGAACGGCGCCGTGTTGATGCCGTAGAAGACGGCCAGGCTGACCATGGTCAGCGCCATGGACATGGCCGAGTGCACGGCCTTGCGGGAGAAGACCACTCCGAGGCCGCCGAGGAGGACCACGGCGCCCAGGATCCAGAACACGGCCTCCTCGCCGCCGCCGATGGGGGCCGCCAGGTGCACGGCCCCGTCCAACGGTGCGTTTCCAAGGGAACTGGTGAGCGGGGTCAACGGACTGCCTCCGTGCTCTCCTGCGCCTCGTGTCCGTCCTGCGAACCGTGCTGGCCGCGCCCGGTGGCGTAGTAGTCCTGCTCGGTCTCACCCAGGCGCATCGGGTGCGGAGGCGCCTCCATCCCCTCCTTGAGGGGGGCGAGCAGCTGTTCCTTGGTCCAGATCAGGCTCTGCCTGTTGTCGTCGGCCAGCTCGTACTCGTTGGTCATGGTCAGGGCCCGTGTGGGACAGGCCTCGACGCACAGCCCGCACAGGATGCAGCGCAGGTAGTTGATCTGGTACACCCGGCCGTAGCGTTCACCGGGCGAGTACCTGTCGTCCTCGGTGTTGTCACCGGCCTCCACGTAGATGGCGTCGGCCGGGCAGGCCCAGGCGCACAATTCGCACCCGATGCACTTCTCCAGGCCGTCGGCCCACCTGTTCAGCTGGTGCCTACCGTGGAAGCGCGGCGCCGTGGGGCGCTTGACCTCCGGGTACTCGACGGTCGGCACCTTCTTGAACATCGTGTGGAAGGTGACGCCGAACCCCTTGACGGGATTGAGCCACTCAAGCACCGGTAACCTCCTCACCCTTCTTGTTGCGGTCGGCGGCGGCCGTCCGCGGCGGTTCGGCGAGCACGCTGCTGCCGTAGTGCGGGGCGGTGCTCGGGGGCACCGGGAACCCACCGAAGGCGGGGTCCTTGTGGGCGCGTCGGGCGTTCTCCGCGCGCTCGCGGGCCTCCTCGGCCCGTTCGCGGCCCACGTGGCGCGCCCAGGCGTAGAACGCGGCCACGGTGGCGGCGGTGAAGGCGACGATCACCAGGGCGATGACCACTGGGGAGGCCTCCTCCAGCACGAGCATCCGCACCACGGCGACGGCGGTGATCCACACCAGCTGGATCGGGATGAGCACCTTCCAGCCGAGCTTCATCAGCTGGTCGTAGCGCACCCGGGGCAGGCTGCCCCGCACCCAGATGAACAGGAACATCACGCAGACGAACTTGAGCAGCCACCACAGGGCGGGCCACCAGCCCTCGTTCGCGCCGGGGAAGAAGGCGGTGATCCCGGGCGGGGCGAGCCATCCGCCGAGGAAGAGCGTGACGGACACGGCGGCGACCGTGCACATGTTCACGTACTCGGCGAGGAAGAACATCGTGAACTTCATGGACCCGTACTCGGTCATGAAGCCGCCGACGAGCTCGCCCTCGCCCTCGGCCAGGTCGAAGGGCAGCCGGTTGGTCTCGCCGACCATCGTCACCAGGTAGATGAGGAAGGACGGCAGGAGCAGCACGGCGAACCACAGTCCGCGCTGGGCCTCGACGATCCCCGACATGGTCAGGGTGCCCGACATGATGAAGACCGCGACGAAGGACAGGCCCATCGCGATCTCGTAGCTGATCACCTGCGCGGAGGCGCGCAGACCACCGAGCAGGGCGTAGGGCGACTGGGAGGCCCAGCCGCCGAGCACGAACCCGTACACCCCCAACGCGGCGGTGGCCAGGACCACCAGTGCCGCGACGGGCAGGTCGGTGAGCTGGAGCGGGGTGATGACCCCGAAGAGGTTCACCTCGGGTCCGATGGGGATGACCGAGAACGCGATGAAGGCGGGCACGGCCGCGATCATCGGTGCGGCGATGTAGACGAACCGGTCCACCCCGCGCGGGATCAGGTCCTCCTTCAGGGAGAGCTTGATGCCGTCGAAGAGGGACTGGAGCAGGCCGAAGGGGCCCATCCGGTTCGGTCCGTGACGCTGCTGCATCCGGCCCATGACCTTGCGGTCGGCCATGATCATCATCAACACGCACAGCATGAGGAAGACGAAGATGGCCAGTGCCTTGATGGTGGTGATCCACCACGGGTCGTTGCCGAACGCGCTCAACGTCTCCTCGGAGGCCAGGGTGGCGGCCACACGCGGATCGAGGGCGACGGGGGTCACTGGTGCCTCCCGGAGTCGGTGGTGGACGGGGCCAGCAGGACGGTCTGTCCGGCGCCGCCGCCCAGGTCGCGGGGTACGTCGCAGCCGTCGGCGTTGGCCGGGAGCCACACGACGCGGTCGGCGATGTCGGTGATGATCACGGGCACGGAGACCGTGCCGCGCTCACCGGTGACGTGGAGGATCCCACCGTCCGCCACGCCGACCTCGTCGGCGGTGGCCTTGGACAGGTAGGCGCGGGCCTGCCGCGCGGTTCCGGCGAGGTAGGGCTCGCCGTCCTCCATGCGGCCCGTGCCGAGCAGCTGTCGCCAGGTGGACAGGACCGCCTGGCCGGGCCCGGGCACGGTGACGTCCACGGGCCACACCCGCGGAGCCTCGGTGCGCTCGCCCGTCCACAGGCCCAGCTCCATCAGCTCGCCGTAGGCGGACGCGGCGTCGGGCAGACCCAGGTGCACGTCCATCTGGTCGGCGATCGCGGAGAGCACCCGCAGGTCGGACAGGGCGCCGGGCACCTTGAGCGTGGTGCCGAAGGGCCTGTGGCGGCCCTCCCAGTTGACGAAGGTGCCGGACTTCTCGGCCACGGCGGCCACCGGCAGCACCACGTCGGCGCGATCGGTGACGTCACTGGCGCGCAGTTCGAGGCTGACGATGAACGGCACGCGGGCCAGGGCCCGGCGCGCGGCCTCGGGGTCGGGCAGGTCGTCCAACTCGACCCCGGCGATGAGCAGGGCGTCCAGCTCGCCCGCGGCGGCGGCCTCGATGATGGCCGAGGTGTCGCGACCGGGTTCGGCGGGCAGTTCGGCCACGTTCCAGGCACGGGCCACCTCCGCGCGGGCGGAGGCGTCGGTGACGGGTCGTCCGCCGGGCAGCAGGCCCGGCAGCGCTCCGGCGTCGATGGCTCCACGCTCGCCTGCGCGGCGCGGCACCCACGCCAGGCGGGCTCCGGTCCGCTCGGCCAGGGCCGCGACGGCGGTCAGGGCGCCGGGCACCGCCGCCATGCGTTCGCCCACCATGATGACCGCGCCCTCTTCGTTCAGGGCGGCCACGACGTCGGGGTTGTCGGTGTCGAGGGAGTTCAGGACACGGCCTTCGTCCCCCGGTACCGCCCTGACCAGCGTGCCCTTGGCCTTGGTCAGGCCCAGGCTGGCGTGCGAGGCGACCGAGTAGACCTTCAGGCCGCGCTTGCGCACGCCCTTGCGCAGCCGCAGGAAGACCAGCGGCGACTCGTCCTCGGGCTCGAATCCGGCCAGGAGGACCGCGGGCGCCTTCTCCAAGGCGGTGAAGTCCACCCCGATCGGGGTTCCGGCCACGTGTGCGGCCAGGAAGTCCGACTCCTCCTGCGAGTGGGCGCGGGCCCGGGCGTCCACGTCGTTGGTGCCCAGTGCCACGCGGGCGAACTTGGCGTAGGCGTAGGCGTCCTCGTAGGTGAGTCGACCGCCGACCAGCACGCCGACCCGACCGCGCGCGGCGGACAGGCCCTGTGCGGCCATACCGAGCGCTTCGGGCCAGGAGGCGAACTCCAGGGCACGGGACTCCTCGTCGCGCACCAGCGGGTTGGAGAGGCGGTCGGACTGGGTGGTGTAGCTGAAGGCCCACCGCCCCTTGTCACAGTTCCACTCCTCGTTGACCTGCGGGTCGTCTCCGGCCAGGCGGCGCATGACCTTGCCGCGCCGGTGGTCGGTGCGCTGGGCGCACCCGTCGGCGCAGTGCTCGCACACGCTGGGTGTGGACACCAGGGCGAAGGGGCGTGCCCGGAATCGGGAGGCGGATCCGGT
>CALGOD010000697.1 GCA_937957845.1 uncultured Nocardiopsis sp. | reverse complement strand
ACACCAGTCGGGCAGAGGCGGGCATGCCGAGTCCGTCGGCGATCCGCTCGCTCAGCCGAAGCGAGCTGACCGTCCGTTTTCCGCTCAGGATCTCACTCACGCGCCCCTGAGCGATGCCGGTGACCGACGCGATCCGGGTCTGACTCGCACCATGCGCCTGAGCCAGGCGAAGCAGGCCGGCGATATCACGTTCACGCAGGATGAGCTGTGTCTCCTGGCGCTCCCATGCCCACGCCGGAATGGTGATCCCCTCCCAAGAACGACGGGGCATGGCTTTGCTTCCACCCTTCGGCGGCCGACACGGTATGCGACTCCCGATTATCCCCGAGTGGGATATCCGGCAGGGATGGGAGAGACGGTACCCGTAACGGGATCGTCACCTGTGACGCAAACTTCCGCTCCACCACGAGCCCGTCACAGGAGCCTTCTCATGGATGTTCCCCTGACCTCCGGGACCCCACCGACGTACATCGGCACCGACACCACCCTGCGGGTGAAGATCCTCGACGCCTGCGGCATGACCTGCACCTTCTGCCACAACGAGGGCACACCCGTCGTGGTCGACAACCGCAACCGCGGATCCGGACCCTTCACCGGCTCCGGTGGCTCTGGGCGGACATCGATCTACGCCACCACCAATGGGGCCGCCTTCCTGCCCGCCACGATCCCGCCCGATGAGGGTTTCGCCCGCGCCCTGCAACGGCTGCGTGAAAGCATGGACCTCACCGAACTGCACCTCACCGGCGGTGAGCCCACCCTCCACCCGCGACTTCCCGAACTGGTCCGCCTCGCCCCCAACGCAGGCTACCGAGTGTGCATGACCTCCAACGGAGAAAACGGGGCCCGACAGATCCCAGCCTGCGCCGACGCCGGACTCGACCGCGTCAACTTCTCCATCTTCGGCACCACTCCGAACGAGCTCGCCCAGGTCCAGCACACCCGCTTCCGCGACCCGGCCAAGGCCGCAGCCAAGATCAAGGCCCTGCACGACTCCATCCAGGCCTGCGTCGACCACGGAGTACGTGCCAG
>CALGOD010000696.1 GCA_937957845.1 uncultured Nocardiopsis sp. | reverse complement strand
GGCCCTGGCGGCCTAACCTTTAGTTAGCCGGTCCAACTATCGGGGACCAGTTCACCGCGCCGAGGCCCCGGAAGAATCTCGGCGCGCACGCCCATTCGCCGGAACCGGCCCTCTCCTACACGTCGCGGACACGCAGTTCGGTGTGGGCCACGATCTGCGCGGCCAGAGCCCAGCCCAGCACGACCGCGATGTTCACCGGTCCGTCGTGCGGCGCCGTGTAGAACCCCACGTCACCGCCCGCGTAGAACTCGATCCCGGCGAGCCCCGGCATGAGGGCGGCGGCGTCGTCGATCATCTGCACCTGGGAGAGCTGCATGACCAGAGGGAGTCCCAGAAGCAGCAGGAACCCCAGCGTGAGCGTGCCCGACATGCTCCGCGACGCCGTACCGACCCCCACGAACAACACCGCGAACAACGCCATGCACACACCCGCGCCCGCCGCCGTCGGCAGGACCGCGGAGAGGCCGACACCCGTGTACCTGCCGACGAAGACCGCCAGTACCGCCGTGCCCGCCAGTGTCGTGAGCACACCCATGAGGAAGGCCAGACCGGCCGTCACCAGCGTGCGCGCCGCCAACACCGTCCCTCTGTGGGGACGCCACACCAGAGTGCCGATGACGCTGCGGTTGCCGAACTCCCCGGTCGAGGCGAGCGCGGCCGTCACCAGGACGGCGAACTGCACCAGGTAGAAGTGCCCCTGGGAGGTGAGCCGGGTGAACGCGAGGCGATCCGCCTCCGCGGGGTCCTCCACGATCCGGGTCCACTCGGTGTAGCCCATGAGAGCGGCGAAGAAGACCATTCCCACCAGCGCCGCGAGCAAGGACCACCAGGTGGACCGCAACGACGACTGCCGTACCCACTCGGCCGCGACCTCCCGGAGCAGGCCCGGCCAGAGTCCTCGTGGGCGCCCCTCCGCCTCGGCCCCGCTGTCCGCCGGCACAGGCGCGCCGCGGTCCCCGTCAGTCCTCGATGCTCCGGTCCCCTCCGCCGTCTGCGACACGTCCACCCCTTCTTCTTCGTCCTCGCGTCCCGACGGCCTCCCGACCCCGGCCCTCGATCCGCCATGGCCCCTCACCGGGAGCCCCGTCCACCCGCGTCCGTCGGGCCGCCGTCCGATCCGGCGGGCGGGTGCGATCCGTACTCGACGTCCTGTGCGGTCAGTCCGAGGTAGGCCTGTTCCAACGACTCCCCCTCCGAGCGCAGTCCATGGACCCGGGCACCCACCGCGTACGCGTGGTCGCCGACCTCCTCTGGCTCCAGACCGAACACCCTCAATCCGGTGCCGCCCACTCGGGCCGTCCCACCGCCGTCGACCTCCTCGCCCCCGTCCACGGCCTCGACGCGTACCGACGGTCCCGACCGTTCCAGTCGGGTACGCAGTGTTCCGGCGTCCGGACTGCACACGAGCACGTGCGTGCGCGACCAGGCGGTGATCACGTCACCGATCGGCG
>CALGOD010000695.1 GCA_937957845.1 uncultured Nocardiopsis sp. | reverse complement strand
CATACGAGATTCCGTCTTGTGATTGGAGTTCAGACGTGTGCTCTTCCGATCTCCATCACCTCTGTTTCCCGGCAGGCCGCCTTTGCCGGCAAGCCGCCGATCTACTTCCCGGCGAGTATCCATACCACAGACAAAGAGCCGAGCCTTTGGACACAGTTCTGGGTCGATCAAGGGCTGAATGCAAATGAAGTGGCTTACGCTAAGGGGCTGGGCGACGGGGACCTGGACGAGGTCTCCGAGCTACTGAGCCGGCCCAGGCTACGTGTCGTCGGACTGGTCATCGACAAGGTCGACCGGATCATGCACGGCATGGAGCTGGGTGCGGCGGGCATGCACAACCAGGTTCGACAATGGGCCAGACAGGGATTCATGCGGGACCTTCTCGGCCTGCTTCATGACCGCGGTTTCCAGGTCTACCTTGCCTCGGACCACGGCAACATCGAGGCGAAAGGCGTGGGACGGCCTGCCGAAGGGGCGGTCGCGGACCTGCGCGGCGAGCGCGTGCGTGTCTACTCCGATCCCAGGCTCAGGGCTCAAATCAAGGAGCGATTCCCGGAGTCCCTGGAGTGGCCCTCGGTGGGCCTCCCAGAGGACTACCTCGCCCTCATCGCTCCGAACCGGGCTGCTTTCGTGCGGGCGGCTGAAACCCTCGTCGGTCATGGTGGCATTAGTGTCGAGGAACTGCTCGTCCCTCTTGTCCAGATCGATAGGAGGGACCGATGAACAGTCGCCTGACCCAGATCGGTTTCAGCCAGCGGGTCCGTCTTGAATGGCTGGAGAGAACGGCCAACCTGGTGCTTGCCGGAAACGACGAGGCGTCCATCTACAACGCCCTCCAAGAGCTTCTCGAAGACAAGCTGTCTGTCGGCGGGAATGCCAAACGCGGCAATCGGGAGAAGGTGATCACCATCCTGATGAAGATCTGGGTCCGCCCCCCGCGCGACCTCCATCCCCTTCAGCGGGAAGGCCTCAAGCTTCTCTCACACCTGCCGCGTGAGGACCATATCGCGGTCCATTGCGGCATGACCATGGCGGTTTATCCGTTCTGGGGAAATGTAGCGGCCCATGTGGGGCGACTGCTCAGGCTCCAGGGAACGGCCGCAGCCAGCCAGGTACAGCGCCGCGTGCGGGAGCAATATGGGGAACGCGACACGGTATCCAGAGCGGCACGACGGGTGCTGCGGAGCTTCGTCGATTGGGAGGTCCTGAAGGAAACATCGGAAAAAGGCATCTATACCGCTGGGCTTTCACTCGCCATAGCTCAGGTGGAGGTTATCGCCTGGTTGGCCGAGGCCTTCTTGCACGCTCATCCCAACGCTTCGGTGGCTTTGAGAACGGTCCTCGATTCCACGAGCCTGTTCCCGTTCCGCCTGAGCCCTGTTTCCGCGGCTCATCTGGTCGCGGTCAGATCGGAAGAGCACACGTCTGAACTCCAGTCACAAGACGGAATCT
>CALGOD010000694.1 GCA_937957845.1 uncultured Nocardiopsis sp. | reverse complement strand
CGGCGTCGTCCTCGGCGTCGTCCTCGGCGTCGGGCCGCACCACGATGTAGGCGGTCTCGCCGGGGTACTGGTAGTGCAGCCTCAGCCGGGCCTCGCGCTCGATGTAGACGTCCTGGGAGAGCTCCTCCTCGCGTTGGCGCAGCTCCCGCACGCTCTCCTCCATGCGTGCCCGTTCGTCCTGCAGTTGGGCGATCTGGGCGCGCTGGGCGACGTATTCGCGCAAGGGGTAGGCCAGACTGAGCGCGATCATGCACACCACGAGCGCGAGGATGGCGGCACGGCTGGTGAGCATGGGCCGCACCCGTCGGGTACGGCCCATGTCCGAGCCGATGGTCCCCGCGGCCTTCCGGGCTGGTCGCCGCCCCGACGTGTCGGTTCTGGCTGCCTTCTTGGCTTTTGGACGCTGTTGCTCGGATTCGCGGGGCACGGGGGCAGACTAGCCGCGCTTGGCGAAGCGCGGGAAGGCCGACACGCCCGCGTAGACGGCGGCGTCGTCGAGCTCCTCCTCGATGCGCAGCAGCTGGTTGTACTTGGCGACCCGCTCGCTGCGCGCCGGGGCACCGGTCTTGATCTGCCCGGCGTTGGTGGCCACCGCGATGTCGGCGATGGTGGTGTCCTCGGTCTCGCCGGAGCGGTGGCTGATCATGGCCGTGTAACCACTGCGCTGGGCCAGGGCGACCGCGTCCAGGGTCTCGGTGAGGGTGCCGATCTGGTTGACCTTCACCAGCAGCGAGTTGGCGGTGTCGGCCAGGACGCCGCGCTGGAGCCGCTCGGGGTTGGTGGCGAACAGGTCGTCGCCCACGAGCTGGACCCGGTCACCGAGCTGCTCGGTGAGCTTCTTCCAGCCCTCCCAGTCCTCCTCGTCCAAGGGGTCCTCGATCGAGACGAGCGGGTAGGAGTCCACCAGCTCGGCGTAGTAGGCGGCCATCTCGTCGGACGTGCGCGACCGGCCCTCGAAGGTGTACACACCGTCGGCGAACAGTTCGCTGGCGGCCACGTCCAAGGCGAGCGCGATGTCGGTGCCCGGGGTGTACCCGGCCTTCTCGATGGCCTCCACGATCAGGTCGAGCGCCGCGCGGTTGCTGTCCAGGTCGGGGGCGAACCCGCCCTCGTCGCCCACGCCGGTGCCCAGTCCGTGGGACTTGAGGACCGCCTTGAGCGAGTGGTAGACCTCGGTGCCCCAACGGACGGCCTCGGCGAAGGTCGAGGCGCCGATCGGCGCGACCATGAACTCCTGGATGTCGACGTTGCTGTCGGCGTGCGCTCCACCGTTGAGGATGTTCATCATCGGCACGGGAAGCACGTGCGCGTTGGGACCGCCGATGTAGCGGAACAGGGGCAGCCCCGCCTCGATGGCGGCGGCCTTGGCCACGGCCAGGGAGGCGCCCAGGATCGCGTTGGCGCCGATCCGGGACTTGTCGGGGGTGCCGTCCAGGTCGATGAGCGCACGGTCGATGATGCGCTGCTCGTCCGGGGCGTGGCCGAGCAGCTCGTCGGCGATCTCGTCGTTGACGGCCGTGATGGCCTTGGTCACGCCCTTGCCGCCATAGCGGTCGCCGCCGTCACGCAGCTCGACGGCCTCGAACCGGCCGGTGGAGGCGCCGCTGGGGACGCCCGCGCGCGCGATGCTTCCGTCGTCGAGCAGAACCTCGACCTCGACTGTCGGGTTTCCCCGGGAGTCAAGAATCTCCCGCGCCTGTACTGCCTCGATGGACGCCACGGTCTTTCTCCGTCTCTTCGGGTTTTCGGACCACTGGTTCAGGACCCGACACGAGACTAGCGACACCGTGCCGCCGAGGTCGCGCGCACCCGGCCGAATTGGTCTAGTCCACATCCGACAAGCCGGACTCCAACGCCGCCATGGCGATGTCCACTGCCCGCTCACGGTGGAGCGCGGCCTCCTCCGAGGAGAACATGACGGAGATGTCCTGGATGCCGCCGAGGGCGATGACGGCACCCATCCGAGCGGAGATCCCGTGTCCGGGGCCCACGAGCAGGTCGTCCATACGGCGACGCCAGGAGATGACCGAGTCGACCAGGCCGGTCTCCGCCAGGGAGCCCTGATCGTGCAGGACCGCGAGCAGCAGGGCGCTGTGGCGTACGCAGACGTCGAAGTAGTCACCGAGCAGGGCCCGCGCGTCGGCGGCCGTCCCCGCCTCACGCTCCTGTCCGTGCGCGACCAGGAGCGCCTCCATGTCCTCTCCCAAAGGGGCGACCAGCGATCTGAGCAGGTCGTTCTTCGACGGGAAGTGGTAGTACAGCGCGGCCTTGGTGATGTCCAGGCGCTCGGCGATCTCCCGCAGGCTGGTCTTCTCGAAACCCTGGCGGGCGAACAGCTCCAAGGCCACGGCCCTGATCCGCGTCCTGGTGTCGCTCTGCACGTCGGCCACCCGCGTCGCTCCCGTCACCCGATCGGTGTTCCCGGGGCCGTGCGCCCGGCCCCCGCAGAGGAGTCTAACGTCGACCTTCCGCCCGGTAAGTTACTTGACGCCCGGTAAGTAGGGCCTCTAACGTGAAGGGCGATGGCGACCGAAGGAGCCGGACCCATGACCGCCGTACGCGACGTCCTGATCTCCGGTGCCGGCATCGCCGGTCCGGCCCTCGCCCACTGGCTCCACCACCACGGCGTCCGAGCCACCGTGGTCGAACGCTCACCCCGACTCCGGCAGGGCGGGTACGCCGTCGACCTGCGCGGGGTCGCCCTCGACGTCGTCGAGCGCATGGGGCTGCTCGACCAGGTCATCGCCCACCGCACCGAGATCGACGCCGTCGACCTCGTCGACGCGCGCGGACGCCGCCTGACCGGGTTCTCCAGTTCTCAGAGCTCTCAGGACGGACGCTCCCGCGAACTGCTGCGCGGGGACCTCGTCCGACTCCTGCACGAACCCACCACGGAGTACACCGAGTACCTGTACGGCGACTCCGTCGCCGAGGTCGAGCAGACCCCCGACCGCGTCCACGTCGCCTTCGAGCGCACCGGATCCCGCGAGTTCGACCTGGTCGTGGGCGCCGACGGCCTGCACTCCCGCACCAGGAGACTGGAGTTCGGCCCGGAGGCGGGGCCCCGTCGCCTCCTCGGCGGCTACATCGGCATCTTCACGGTCCCCGACTCCCTGGGGCCCGACCGCCGGGTCCGTCTGTTCAACCTTCCCGGGCGTGGGATGGGGCTGTACCGCACGCCCCGCGCCGAGGGCACGAAGGCGCTCTTCCTCGTCTCCTCCCCCCAGGAGTCCGGTATCGACCGACTTCCACCCGAGGAACAGAAACGGTTCCTGCGCCGGACCTTCACCGGGATCGGCTGGGAGTCCGACACCGTCCTGGCCGCGATGGAGGACACCCCCGACTTCTACTTCGACTCGGTCACCCAGATCCGGATGGACACCTGGTCGGCCGGACGCGTGACACTGCTCGGCGACGCCGGGTACTGCCCCTCCCCCATGTCCGGGCAGGGCAGCAGCCTGGCCGTGGTCGGCGCCTACGTCCTGGCACGGGAACTGGCGCGACACGACGACCACAACGGAGCGCTGGCCGCCTACGAGAGGCGGATGCGGCCGTTCGTGGAGGGCAACCAGGCCATCGCCGGCACCGGGATGGGCTTCCTGGCCCCACGCACCCGGTGGGGTATCGTCGCGCGCGACCTCGCCGTACGCGCCGCTCCCCTGCTCGCACGGTCGAGCGGCCCCGGCACGAGGCTGTCCCGTGCCGCCGAGGCCCTGGACCTGGACTCCCCCTGACCTCCGCGAGGTCGAGCGGAGCTCCGCGGGCACCACGACCCCGCCGCCTATAGTGCAAGGGCGCGCTCGCGCTCCGGAAGCGAGACGCCCACCCGAGGGGTCGGGCACCGACACGGACGGCGGTACGACCGAGGACATGGGCTCCCCCGAGACCGGAACCGTCGACGGGGCCCTGCCCCCCGTACCTCGGCGGGACACCGAACTACGCCTGCTGGTGGCGGCCCTGCTGACCGTGGCCGCGACCTTCCTGTCGGCGTCACTGTCGGTCACCGGAGAGGTGGCCCCGGTCCTGCCGACCTACTTCGCGGTGGTCTGCGCCGGAGCACTCGGGTTGCATGCGCTCCTACGTCTGCGGGCCCCCTACGCCGACCCCGTCGTACTGCCGGTCGCCACCGTCCTGAACGGGCTGGGCATCACCATGATCTGGACCATCCAGATGACCGGCCCCGACGGGCCGGGACACGGGGAGGCCGACCGGCAACTGGTGTGGACCGTGGCGGGAATGGCCCTGTGCGCGGCCACGGTCCTGTTCGTGCGTCACCCGTGGCGGCTGAGCATGTACCCCTACCTGATCGCGGCGGTCGCCCTGCTCCTGCTCCTGTTACCGCTGTCCCCCCTGGGACACGAGGTGCTGGGAGCGCGCCGGTGGATCGGCCTGGGCCCGTTCACCATGCAGCCCTCGGAGTTCGCCAAGGTGTTGTTGGTCGTCTTCCTCGCCTCCTATCTGGGCCGGCGGCGGGAGGTGATGGCGCTCGTCACCCGGACGGTCCGGATCGGACGGCTGAAGGTGTTCAGCGTGCCCCGGGCCCGGGACCTGGCGCCCATGGCCGTGGGCTGGGGCGTGGCGATCCTGCTCCTGGTGGGGACCAAGGACCTGGGGACCTCACTGTTGCTGTTCGGCACGTTCCTCGCCGTGCTCTACGCCGCCACCGCGCGCAAGTCGTGGGTCCTCATCGGCCTGGTGGCGTTCGCGGCCGGCGCGTACGTGGCGTACCTGCTGTTCGGGCACGTGCGGAACCGCGTGGAGATCTGGCTGAACGCCTTCGACCCCGACGTCTACGACCGGCCCGGCGGCAGCTTCCAGATCGTGGAGGGGCTGTTCGCGCTCGCCGAGGGCGGTCTGACGGGTACCGGGTTCGACGGCGGCTTCGTCCAGGAGGTGTTCGCGGCCGACAGCGACCTGATCCTGGTGTCGGTGGGCGAGAAGCTCGGGCTGACCGGTCTCATCGCGGTACTGCTCCTCCTGCTCCTGCTGGCCCAACGCGGCTTCCGGATCGCCCTGGCCGCCCGGGAGTGGTTCCTGAAACTGACCGCGCTCGGGTACGCCTTCCTCACCGCGTTCGACGTGTTCATCGTGCTGGGCGGAGCGACACTGATCATCCCGCTGACCGGTATGACGACGCCGTTCCTGTCCGCGGGGGGCTCCGCCCTGATGGCCAACTGGTCGATCGTCGGGATGTGGCTGGTGATCAGCGAGACCGCGCGTCGTCCCCCGGAGCCCTCCGGCGCCGGCCCGGCGCCCGAGGACCCCACCACCGAGGTGATCCGTGTGGACGCCCCTCCCCGGTTCCCCGGTCGGCGGGAAGACGAGGAGGATTGACCGCGGCGCACGCCGTGTCCCGCTACCCCCGCGCGGCCCGGGCCCAGTAGGACCGCCACTCCTCCTGTGACAGCTCGCGGGGCTCGTGTCCGTCCTCGCGCGCCGCGTCCTCGGCGGCCCGGACACGGGCGTCGAACCGTCGGGCCGCCGACCGCAGGTCCGTCTCGGCGTCGCGCCCCCGTTCGCGCTCGGCCGCCACCGCCGCGAACAGTTCACCGCCCTCGCCTCCGTCGTCACCGACCAGGTCGGCGGGGAAGCCGTTGCGCACCGCCCTCTTCTGCAGCTCGTGGGCGAGCATCACCGCGGGCTGGGCGAACGGCACCCCCTCCAGGATGGAGGTCCCTCCCTCCCCTCCGGCCGCCACGGCCTTCTCCTCGCGCTCGGCGGCCTTGATGGCCTCCCAGTTGGTGCGTACCTCGTCCGCTCCCGACACCTCCACACCGCCGAACACGTGCGGGTGCCGGCGGGTCATCTTGTCGATGATGGCGTCGGCGACGTCGTCCACCGTGAACCGCTCCGGATCGCCCTCGGGCCGTTCAGCGGCGATCGCCGCGTGGAAGACCACCTCTAGCAGGACGTCGCCCAGTTCCTGGCGCAGCAGCGCGATGTCACCGTTCTCGATGGTCTCCAGGGTCTCGTAGGACTCCTGGATCAGGTACTTGGCGAGCGACTCGTGCGTCTGCTCCCGGTCCCACGGACACTCCCTGCGCAGAGTCCGCATCACCTCGACCAGGCGCAGCAGTCGGTGCCCCTCGGCTCCGCCTCCGGTGTCGTCCAACCCTCGTCCTCCCCCAGTCGTACCCACTGGTGTCAACCGTCGTGTTCGGGCAGCCATCCGCCCTCGCGCAGGGCGGCCATGACCTGGGCCACGGACTCCTCGGGCGTCCTCCCCTCGGTGTCCACCACCAGGTCCGCGTCCTGCGGCTCCTCGTAGGGATCGGAGATCCCCGTGAACTCGGGGATCTTCCCCTCCCTGGCCTTGGCGTACAGACCCTTGCGGTCGCGAGCCTCGCACACCTCCAGCGGGGTGGCCACGTGGACCAGGAAGAAGTCGCCGAACTCCTCCACCATCGCCCGTACCTCGGCCCTGCCGGCGGCGTAGGGGGCGATCGGCGCGCACACCGTGACCCCGCCGTGTCGGGTGATCTCCGAGGCCACGTAACCGATCCGGCGGATGTTCAACTCCCGGTGCTCCCGGGAGAAGGTCAGCCCGCTGGAGAGCATGCGCCGCACCACGTCACCGTCCAGGAGGGTCACCGACCGCCCCGATCGGCGGACGCCGTCGCACACACCGCGGGCGATGGTGGACTTGCCCGACCCCGACAGGCCGGTGAAGAGCAGGGTCAGCCCCCTCTTGGTGCGGGCGGGGCGCAACCTCGCCAGTTCCGCCCCCACCCGGGCCGGGGTGAACCACGCGGGCAGTTCCCGCCCATGTGCCAGCTCCGTCTCCACCTGTGCGTCGGTCAGCTCGGCTCGGGCCTCGGTCGGGTCGACCTGGGTGAGCGGCATCCACAGTCCCTTGGTGGCGGAGTGACGCCAGGGCTCGGGGGCGAGCACGGTCAGGGGCGGACGCCGGGCCATGACGCGCTCCACGTCCAGGCCCTCTCCGTCGGTCACCGCCATCATGTGGGTGGCTCCGTAGGCGGCGGCCACGTGCGCGGCCAGACCGACCTCGCGTGGCCCCCACACGCCGCCGAGCGCCCCCCGGGAGCGGTCGACGGTCCGCGGCAGCGTGCACACCACGAACGAGGTGCGTGCGGGCAGCAACGGTTCGGCGGCCAGCACCGCCGGGGCCATGCCCTCGTCCTCCAGGCCGGTGTCGATGAGCACCAGCACCTCGGCGCGTTCTCCCTCTCCCCACGCCCTGCCCAGGGCTTCGGACTCGGCCCGGATCTGGTGCAGCGCCCGATGGTGCAGCGGCCTGTCGGTGACCACGGCCAGGAGGGGGCGGCCGGAGGGCTCCAACTCGCGCTGGGCCCGGACCTCGGCCGGAGAGGGACGTAGTTCGCGCAGCACACCGTACGTCGGTGGGCGCAGAAGCCGCACGGCACCGGCCAGACGGTGCCCTCCTTCCGGACCACGCCAGTGCTCGGTCACCGACAGTCCCGCCAGGGGCGCGCCCTCGGGATCGGTCAGGGTCAGGCGGTCGGCACCGGACAGTTCCTCGGGAACCTCCAGAATGACCGGAACCGGCCATGGTCGCCCGTCGGGCAGACGGGCGTCCCTCGACACGGCCTCGGCCTCGGTCCGGGTCATGAATCCGGGCAACGGGTAGGTCCCGTTGAGGATCAGTTCCAGGTGCGCGAGCCCGTCCGGACCTGGGGTGAAGACCGGGGTGTCCACGTGTTCGGCACCGGATCGCGGCCCACTCCCACGTCTGTTGGCACTCACCACGCGGTTCCTCTCCTTACCGGGTACGGAAACGTCCTGAGCGACACGCTCTGCGGACACATACCCCAGCGGCACGGTGTCACCACCGGACAGGTCCCAGCGTATGCCCCGAGCAGGAATCGGACTCCGACCGCGTCCACCGGAACGGAATAGAGGCAGTTCGTGAGGGGTTCCACCCGATACGTTCCACCACCCGCGCCGGGCCCGTGACGCCCTGGATCCCGGTGGGTCCCGACGGCTTTCGCACCGTCGGTCGTCCACACCCCATCCGCGTGCGACCACCGGACTCGGTACTCTGAGAAGTGCCGGGCGCCCACTTCACGCAGCCGTCTTCTCACCGCGCGGGCCGCGACCATCACCGCCTGATCCGGACCACTTCCACTTTCTGGTGCTATGAGCCTCATTGGACTTCTCGCCGACGTCTCCAAGGACCCGGCACTGCACAACGCGATCGAGGCCGCCCGAGGCGGCCCCGATCCCCATCTCGACCTCGTCGCTCCGGCGGCACTACGCCCCTTCATGGTGGGGGCTCTGGCAGCGGACGCGCCCGTGGGGGCACAGAGGCCCGTGCTCGCGGTCACCGCCACCGAACGTGAGGCGTCCGACCTGGCCGACGCGCTGGGCTCCCTGCTCCCCGCGAACTCGGTGGCGCTCTTCCCCGCGTGGGAGACCCTGCCGCACGAACGCCTGTCCCCGCGGTCCGACACCGTCGGACAACGGCTGGCCGTGCTGCGCCGTCTGGCCCACCCCGACCCCTCCGACCCGCTGACCGCCCCGCTACGGGTGGTCGTGGCCCCCGTCCGCAGCGTCCTGCAGCCCTTGGTGGCCGGTCTCGGCGACCTCGAGCCGGTCCGCATCCGTCCCGATGACGAGATCCCGCTGGAGGACGTGGTCACCGCCCTGACCAACACCGGCTACGCCCGTGTGGACCTGGTCGAGAAACGCGGTGACATGGCCGTCCGCGGCGGCATCCTGGACGTGTTCCCGCCCACGGAGGAGCATCCTCTGCGATTGGAGTTCTGGGGCGACACCGTCGAGGACATCCGCTACTTCCAGGTCGCCGACCAACGCTCCATCACACCTGTGGAGAGAGAGGGCGATGGGGCACGCACCAACGCCGCCTCAGGCCTGTTCGCGCCACCGTGTCGGGAACTCCTGCTCACCGAGACCGTGCGCGAACGCGCCCGGGCCCTGTCCGAGGACCACCCCTCCCTGGCCGACATCCTCGGCCGGATCGCCGACGGCGTGGCCGTGGAGGGGATGGAGGCGTTCGCGCCGGTACTCGCCGATCGCATGGAGCCCTTCTTCACCTATCTGCCCGAGAACGCGATGGTGGTGGGCTGCGACCCCGAGCGCATCCGCACCCGTGCCCTGGAACTGGAGGCCACCAGCGCCGAGTTCCTCGACGCGTCGTGGATCAACGCGGCCTCCGGCGGTGAGGCGCCCATCGACCTGGGCGAATCCGCCTACATGTCCATCACCGAGCTGCGCTCCACCGCGACCGAACTGGGTCTGCCCTGGTGGGGACTGACGCCCTTCACCTCCGGTGAGGGACAGGAGGCGGCCGAGGAGGACGACGCCGTCGTCGTCGGCGCGATGGCGGCCGACACCTACCGGGGCGACACCGAACGGGCCCTGGCCGACATCAAGCGGTGGCTGCACGACAACTGGAGCGTCGTGCTGATCACCCAAGGCCAGGGGCCCGCCGAGCGCCTGGTGTCGATGCTGCGCGACTCGGGACTGGGCGCCTCACTCGTCGCCGACCTGACCGAACCGCCCCGACCCGCGGTGGCCACGGTCACCACCGGGCTGGTCGAGCACGGCTTCCTGCTGCGCTCCGTGCAGACGGTGGTGCTCACCGAGACCGACCTGGTGGGTCAGAAGTCCTCCACCCGGGACATGCGGCGCATGCCGAGCAGGCGCCGGGGCACGGTCGACCCACTGCAGCTCAAGCCGGGCGACTACGTCGTGCACGAACAGCACGGGGTGGGTCGTTACCTGGAGATGGTCAGCCGCCAGGTCCAGGGCGCCACCCGCGAGTACCTGCTCATCGAGTACGCGCCCTCCAAGCGCGGGCAGCCGGGCGACCGCCTGTTCGTCCCCACCGAACAGCTGGGCGAGGTCACCCGGTACGTCGGTGGCGAGGCGCCCACGCTGTCCAAGATGGGCGGCGCCGAGTGGAGCAAGGCCAAGAGCCGCGCCCGCAAGGTGGTCAGGGAGATCGCGGGCGATCTCATCCGCCTGTACTCGGCCCGACAGGCCTCGCCCGGTCACGCGTTCGGCCCCGACACCCCCTGGCAGCGTGAACTGGAGGACGCGTTCCCCTACGTGGAGACGCCCGACCAGCTGGCCGCCATCGACGAGGTCAAGAGGGACATGGCCAAGCCGGTGCCGATGGACCGGCTGATCTGCGGAGACGTGGGCTACGGCAAGACCGAGGTCGCGGTACGCGCCGCGTTCAAGGCGGTGCAGGACGGCAAGCAGGTCGCGGTCCTGGTGCCCACCACCCTGTTGGTGCAGCAGCACATGTCCACCTTCACCGAGCGGTACGCCTCCTTCCCGGTCTCGGTTCGGCCGATGTCGCGCTTCCAGAGCGACTCCGAGGTGGAGGTCACCCGCGAGGGGCTGCTCACCGGTGAGGTGGACGTGGTCATCGGCACGCACCGCCTGCTGTCGTCGGAGACCCGCTTCAAGGACCTGGGCCTGGTCATCATCGACGAGGAGCAGCGCTTCGGCGTGGAGCACAAGGAGGCGCTCAAACGGCTGCGCACACAGGTGGACGTGCTGGCGATGTCGGCCACACCGATCCCCCGCACCCTGGAGATGGGGCTGACGGGCATCCGCGAGATGACCACGATCCTCACCCCTCCGGAGGAGCGCCACCCGGTCCTGACGTTCGTGGGGCCCTACGAGGACAAACAGATCACCGCCGCCATCCGCCGCGAACTGATGCGCGAGGGGCAGGTGTTCTTCGTGCACAACCGTGTGGCGTCCATCGACAAGGTCGCGGCCCACATCCAACGACTGGTGCCCGAGGCGCGCGTGGCCTTCGCCCACGGTCAGATGAACGAGCAGCAGCTCGAAAGGGTGATGATCGACTTCTGGGAGAAGAACTTCGACGTCCTGGTCTGCACGACCATCGTCGAGTCCGGCCTGGACGTGCCCAACGCCAACACCCTGATCATCGACCGCGCCGACACCTACGGCCTGTCCCAGCTGCACCAGCTGCGCGGACGGGTGGGGCGGGGCCGCGAACGCGCCTACGCCTACTTCCTGTACCCGCCGGAGAAACCGCTGACCGAGACCGCCTACGAGCGGTTGGCCACCGTGGCCCAGCACACCGAGACGGGCGCGGGCATGTACGTGGCGATGAAGGACCTGGAGATCCGGGGCTCGGGCAACATCCTGGGCGCGGAACAGTCCGGGACCATCGCGGGCGTGGGCTTCGACCTGTACGTGCGCATGGTGGGCGAGGCGGTGGCCGAGCTCAAGGGCGACCCGGAGGCCGCCGAGGAGGTCGAGACCAAGGTCGAGCTTCCCATCAACGCCTACATCCCGCACGACTACGTGCCGGGCGAACGGCTACGGTTGCAGTCCTACAAACGCATCGCCGGCGTCACCAGCGAGGAGGACATCCTCGCCGCCTACGAGGAGCTCACCGACCGGTACGGCACACCTCCCGAGCAGGTGGACAACCTCATGGCGGTGGCACGGTTCCGGGTTCTGGCCAAGTCGGCCGGTCTGTCCGACGTGGTGATGCAGGGCAACCAGATCCGCTTCTCCCCCGTGGAGCTGCGCGAATCCCAGGAGCTGCGTCTGCGACGGCTGTACCCCAAGTCCCTCCACAAGCAGGCGACACGGACCCTGCTGGTACCGGTCCCCAAGTCCGGCGGCCTGGGCGGCAGACCGCTGCGTGACCTGGAACTGCTCAAGTGGTGCACCGAGCTGGTCGAGGCCGTCTTCGAACCGCACCGGCGCAAGGCGGCTCCCAAGGAGCATTAACGCTCCCTCCCCGGGCCGGGCGTCGGACCGGGGAGGGATCCCGCCACACGGGCGTGCCCTCCCGACACCACGGGAAGGCACGCCCGCGTCATCCTCGGGGAGTGTCGACCTCGTCCGGTTCGGCCTCGTAGGTGATTCCGTACAGTTCCTCGGACTCCTCCTCGGCGGTCC
Source organism: uncultured Nocardiopsis sp. (assembly GCA_937957845.1). Classification (GTDB taxonomy): domain Bacteria; phylum Actinomycetota; class Actinomycetes; order Streptosporangiales; family Streptosporangiaceae; genus Nocardiopsis. The sequence goes on along the minus strand of CALGOD010000694.1, from coordinate 1,716 downwards.
CACGCCGCCACCAGGGTCCGCGTCCGTCCCGCCGCTCCCGTCTCTCCTCGCGCCGACGTGCCCACTGTCGGCGAAGGGACTCCGCGCCTTCCCCGCTCTCGGCGGTCCCTCCGGTGGTACCGTCCGGGTTCTCCGTGTCCTGTCGGTGGTCCTCAGGCGTGTCCCGGCCACGGCGACGCAGTGGCGTCACCGTGGCCAGCCCTTCCCCGACCGGGACGTCCGAAGGCAGCCGCACCGCGCGGGGACCGGGTTCCCGCGCCGACTCGGGAGCCCGCTCCTCCCGCGGTCGCGCGGGCCGGGGCCGCTCCGGACTCCGCCCGCGCGTGTACCACCAGTTCGCCGCCCACGCGGCGACGGCCGCGGCCACGCCCACCTCCAGGGCGGCGACCAGACCGACCTGCCAGGGAGAGGGCCCCACCTCGCTCAGCCTTCCCCCTCCCAGGGACCCTCCGGCCACCTCGGCCAGTGCCGCGCACAGTATCCCCGTGGTCACTCCGCACACGAACCCCCACAGTGGGGCGGCCTCGCTGACCACGTCGGGGGCACTGCGCTGGGTCAGCATGCCGCCCGCCGCACCCGCCAGGAAGGGCAACACCAAGGCGACCAGGGACAACGCGGGAGCCGCCCCGTTGTCGGGCACCGCGGCCAGCATCGGCAACAGGGGAAGCGCGCCCACCGACACACCCGTCGGCGCCACCGCCGTGCCCGCCCCCAACGCGAACCCCGGCCCCAGCGCATAACAGACCGCGAACACCACGGCGTTGGGCAGGTAGGCCAGCTGGAAGACCACCAACAGCGCACCCCCCACCCACCCCGGACGCAGGGCCCGCGTCGCCTCGACCACCTCGGGCAGACTGACGGCCAGAGCCACTAGGAAGAGCGCCAGGCCGCCCAGCAGGAGTGTGCCCGTGGAGACGAGCATCCCCACCAACAGGGACCTGGGCCGGGCCGGCATCAGCCGCAACAGGTCCCGTGCGGCCACGCCCTTGTCCCGCATCAACTGGCGCAACACCCCCAGACCACCGGCCAGGAACGCGATCACGAACCCCATGACCAGGGCGCGCGGCATGCTCGGTTCCACGGTCTCGGTACGCGCCAGCAACGCCAGAGTCCCCGAGATCGCCGCGTAGGGTCCGGCGATCGCCAGCGCCGCCCGGTACACGTACCGTAGGCGGGGAATGGCGCAGGAGCGCGCCAACTTCCGCCCCGACCGGTACAACAGCAGTCCCGGCAACAGGACCAGGCCCAGCGGCAACAGCGCGATCTGTCCGTCGGGAACCGAGAACGACACGTGGTGGCCCACCAACCAGGCCAGCACCGCCCCCTGCAGGATGTCGACGATCTCCTCGCTGAAGGCGTCGTGCGGCGCGGCCACCCAGCCGATGACGGTCAGGGTGACGATCACCGCCAGCCCCAACCCCGCGGAGGTGGCCGCGGCGATCCCTCCGGTGGAGTAGAGGGGCCTGGGAGTCTCGACGTCCGCACCGGGACCGGTCGCACCGGGGGTCGCGGCACCGCGGCGACCGGTACCGGAACGCTTGGGGTCAGGGGGAGATCCTGGCGTACTCACCCGACTTATGCTGCCAGGGACCGGAATGCTCCGCGCCATCCCGACCGCGCGTGTCGTGTCGATGCCCGGCGGCCCCGAAGCGGAACCCCCTCTTCACAGCCGCCGTCATACCATACGAGTCCGGTTCCGCACCCGTCGAATGGAAA
>CALGOD010000693.1 GCA_937957845.1 uncultured Nocardiopsis sp. | reverse complement strand
GCCGACGCCACAAGGCTGCCCTCCCCGGTGCTGTTCGTCGTCCCCACACCGGCCCGGGAGGCCAACCTCGCCGCTGCCCTGGCTCCGCACACCAGCCCTGCCACCCCGCTGCACCTCACCACCCACGCCCTCCTGCAAAGCCCGGGCCCGGCTGCAGCCGTATGGCGCACCCCAGCCAGCCTCCAGCGGAGCACCCTGGCCGGGCTGACTGCCTGAGCCGCCGAGGGAGACAGGGGAGGAGGAAGCCCGTGGGCAAGACCGCCGTTGCCGTGCTGGCCGTGCTGCTCGGCCTCTCTGTGCTCGTCGGCGCAGCTGCAGCCGCTCTGCCCGGCCGCACCGCTGCGCGGCCCGGCCGTGTCGACGGCATTCCCGACCTGCTGCTCGACGCCTACGTCCGTGCCGCCGAGGCATTGGAGGACCTGCACCCGCAGTGCACCGGCATGCGCTGGCAGATCCTCGCCGGAATCGGCGAGATCGAGTCCGGCCTGCTCTCCGGACACAGCATCGCCCCCAACGGCGACGTGCACCCGCCCATGATCGGCCCCCGGCTGGACGGCTCCGGCGCGGGCGGCAACCTCACACCCCACTACGACACCGACAACGGACGGTGGGACGGCGACACCGAGTACGACCGCGCTGTGGGGCCCAACCAGCACCTGCCTTCGGGCTGGCCCGTCTACGGCGCGGACGGCAACGGCGACGGTGTCGCCGACCCGCACAACGCCTACGACTCCGCGCTTGCCAGCGCCCGCGAACTCTGCCTCAGCGCTGGCGGCGCCGGTGTCGACTTCACCGACCCCAGCCAGCTCGCTGACGCCCTGTACCGCTACAACCACAGCCGTGCCTACGTCGCCGACGTGCTCGCCGCCGTCGACCGCTTCGACACCCGCACCCCCCTCGCCTTCGGGGCAGGAGTGGGGAGCGAAGCCGGCCGGGCCGCCGCGGCATGGGCACTGCAGCAGGTCGGCAAGCCCTACGTCTGGGGCGGCACCGGCCCGCACGGCTTCGACTGCTCGGGACTCACCCAGGCTGCCTGGGCCGCAGCCGGCGTCAGTATTCCCCGCGTCACCACCGACCAGGCCAGAACCGGCACCCCGGTCGCCCTCGACGAGCTGCAGCCCGGCGACCTGCTGTTCTACGACACCGGGTCGGGCCCCTCGCCCAGCCACGTCACCATGTACGTCGGCGGCGGCCAGATGGTCAACGCCCCGCGCACCGGAACCACCATCCGCGTCGAACCCGTCCAGAGCGACTACTACTCGCCGCGGTTCACAGCGGCCCGGCGGCCCGCATGAGCCGGTGCAGGGAGACTTCGGCACTCAGCCGCCCACAGAGCGAATCCGACAGGTGCTCCTTGTCGTTTTCACGGGTGTTCCGCCCCTTCCCGTTTCCTCCGTTCTCCTCGGCAGTCGTGTGCGGGCGGCTACGGTGGTCGCGTTGTCGGATCAGGGAGTGTGCACAGTGGCCAGTGATCTGGATGTCGACGCGGTTCTTGCGGCAGGGTGGGCTGACCCGAAGACGTTCTCACCGCAGGAGTGGGCGCGGGCGGAGGAGTTCTGGCTGGAGCGCCGCAAGGACGACGCCCGGCTGCTGGAGGTGAGGGGGCGCGCTTCGGCGCTGATCACCGAGTGGACGGGACGTACTCCGCACGATGTGGGGTCGTTCGGTACCCGGGTGAACCTGGAATCCAGCGATCTGGACCTGGGCATCGGCTATCCGGTAGCGGAACGAGAAGAGCTCATGGCGGCTCTTGAAGGGCGTGCGGTGTTCAAAGGCGAGCGGAAGACCAGCTTCTCGACGACGCGGCTGGTCTTCTCCTTCGAGCTCGACGGTGTGGAGATCGACGTGAGCGCGTTGACAGAGGACGACTTCGCAGTGGCCTGTCGGATGCTGGACCAGATCGAGGAGGGCATGGACCGGGACGAGCGCATAGCCCACACCTGGGTCAAGCATCTGCTGCGCTCGTCCGGCCGCCTCGATGACTACGCCCGGTGGAAACTGGTGGTCTACGCCCGCTACTGCCCCGAGTTCAACTGGGTTCCGATCCCCGAATAAGGGTCAGGTGCCGCAGGGGTCGGCAGCGTTGATCAGCCGCCACTCCCGGGTGGCGGTCCATCTCCGGTACTCCCGGTGCAGCAGGTCGGCGTGCTTGGAGGGAAGTGCTCGGGCGAGTTCAGGGAGAGCGCGGTCGAGCCGCGTGCGCAGGCGCTTGATCTCTGCGTCCATGGAGGAGAAGAGCGCCCCGGCGAGTGCTGTGCTCTCCTTGTGGTGCACCTGGTAGGCGCCGACTTGGCGGACCATCGCGGTGAGCAGGTCGAACGCCGAGCGTTTGAGGACTTCCCGGGTCTGGCGCACCCGGTGGCGCTCAGGACCGCCGAGGACCTTCTCCACGCTTTTGAGCGTGTAGTCCAGGGCGAAGTTGCGGTCCACCCACAACTGGGCGGCCTGGGAGCAGACACCGATGCGCCAGTCGGCGAACTCCGCGTCCACACGCCCCATCGACGGGCGGGGAGGCCCGGCCAGACCGGCAGCCTGGACCTGCTTGGTGTAGGCAGCGCCGATCAAGCACTCCATGGACACCAGCATGTAGGAGACAGAGGTGTAGAAAGGCTGGCCGGTCGAGTGCTCGGCGACGAACGCTTCGTCGCGCACGCCGTCCACGATCTCCTCAGCGCTCAGGTGGGGGAGGGGCCGCAGCAGGAGGTCGCGTCTTCCCTGGAAGGCATGGGTGGCACGGAGTTCGGCCTCGTTCATCAGGTGGTCGAAGGTGATGTAGGTGAAGCGGGTGGGCACTCCGAGAGCTGACAAGGTGCGGATGCCCAGCGTGTTCTGCTCAGCAGTGGTCTCCTTGTTGAAGCGTTCCAGGACCGAGGTCACCCCCGATTCGATACCGAACAGGCAGCGCCGCAGGCCGTGGGA
>CALGOD010000692.1 GCA_937957845.1 uncultured Nocardiopsis sp. | reverse complement strand
GAAGAGCGGACTCCACACCGCTTCGGCTCCCCGATCCCTCGCGAACGAGGCGAACAGGGCACGGGAGGCGGTGTTGTCGGCCGTGACGGTCGCTTCGAGATAGCGCAGGCCACGACGGGTGATGATGTCTCCGATGAAGTCGAGCATCCGGCGGGCGAGCCGTTGACCGCGGAACTCCGCGTCCACGGCGACCTGCCAGAGGAAGTAGGTGTCGGGGCTGTCGGGGCGGACGAAGCCGGTGATGTAGGCCGCGACACGACCCTCGTCATCGCGGGCGATGACGCTGGTCTTGGCGAAGTCCCGGCACCAGAGCGCGTAGGCGTACGGACTGTTGACGTCCATGCCGGCCTTGCCCGCCAGCCGCCACATGTGCGGGCCGTCCTCCGCGGACGGGTGCGACAGTCGCACGTCGCCACGGCCCGCGGCCCCGGAGTTCTCGGAGCCGAGGCCCCCGTCGTCAGCCCGGTCGCGTGCTTGGAGGTTGGTTTGTTGATGTGGCACGTCGATCGAACTTAGCGAACGAATGTCAATGAAGTTTCAGAGAGAATGCGCGCAGATGTTTCGACGAACCCAGCCTGGGTAGGACCCGTTTATTTAGTAGCGCTCAGAAGTGGCGAGCAGGAGGCCTCCGGCCTGCTCAGAGGCGGTGCGGCGGCGCACCTAAGTCCCCTGTGTCAAGGGATTTCGCCTCCCGATCCCCTCATCGCCAAGGGGACGTCGCCCTCGCGCGCCAAGACGCCCTCCTAGGGGGAACCGCGCGCCTCAGGGTCAAACATAGATCCTGAACAAGCAATATTAAGCGTGCGTTAAGTCACATCAATTCGGTGGGAACCTCGAGACATAACGCCACCGGGGGCGGTGACCCGCGTCTCAGGACGCGCCCCGAGGCGACCACAGCCCCGCGCGCAACGCTGCCAACGGGAGACTTCGGGACCGACCTGGAGTAGCGCGCCCGTCACGGCGGGAGCCCCGGAAGACCAAGGCCCGACGTGGCGACCACCACCCCGGGGCCGGCTTGAGAAAACACGGATTTTCTAGCAGACTGCGTGTAGTACTACAGCAGGTCGTACTACACTGAGTCGCATCGCAGCACCGCAGGTCCGCGGGTCGATCACCCGCGTGCGGTGGGCGAAAGAAGTTCCCGACCCCGCCGTGAGCGCACGGTGCGGGCCACTGACCACGGACCACAAGCCACGGATCGGAGGCGCCCGTGAACCGCCTGTATCACGAGAGCGAGGACTGGGTCGAGCAAGGCAACTGCCGCTCCTACGACCCGGAGATCTTCTTCCCGGTGAGCAGCACCGGGATCGGGCGCGTCGACACCGAGCAGGCCATCGCCATCTGCCGCAGCTGTACTGTTCGCCAAGAGTGCCTGCGGTGGGCCCTGCGGGCCGGAGAGGCTCACGGAGTCTGGGGTGGCACCACCCCCGAGGAGCGCCGCTACATGCGCCGCGAACTGGTTCCGGCCGGTCGGAGCTGACGAACGGAACGCCCACGGGCCACCGGTACCTCCGGTGGCCCCGTTTCCGTTGCCCTCTGGGCACCTTGCGGCTCTCCGGGCCGTCCGCCTAGGTTCTTTCTCGTGCGACCCGCTCACGGCATCCTCCGCCTCACGCGCACGGCGTTGCTCGCCGCCGCGTGTACGGGGCTTGCCTGGGGTGGACACAACCTGTGGGCCCTCTCGCCCGCCCCCGTCGGAGGTCTCGTCGCGGCGACCGCGGCCCTCCTCCCGGTGCTGTGGTGTTTCACCCGGACGATGCGCGGCTTCGGCGACATCTTCGCCGTCATGGCCTCGGCTCAGATCCTGCTCCACCTGATCCTGCAGGGTTCGGCCCTTTCCGGTCCGGCGTTCCTCTCCACGGGTGTCGACCACTCGGGACACGGCCTGCTCACCCACGTCCTCGGCTTCACACCGGGCATGCTGTTCGGTCATCTGTGGGCGGCGCTGCTCGCCTCCGCTCTGCTCGCCCACGGTGAGACCGCCCTGTGGTCCCTGGCCTCGCTGTTCCTACGCGCGCTGCCCGCGCTGCGCGCCCCCGACCTCGCCTTCGCCTTCCCCCCACGACTACCGGTCGACTCCGCCCCGGTGACGACCGGCCACCTCGTGCTCTCGGCGCACGGCCCTCGTGGTCCTCCGGTGGAGCGTGCTCTTCCCGAAGGCGCTCGCGTGAACCGACCGCCCCCTCGCTGCACGTGGCGCGCGGCGACGGCGAGTCCGGTGAGGCCCGCGCGAGGGCCGCGCAGGAACCACGGCCCGGTACGTATCCCCCCGGACGACGAATCCTGAGAGAAGAAATGACGAGCACCCATACCACCCCCGCCCACGAGACGACGGTCCCCCCTCGCGCGCTCGCGCGCGTGGCCGCCGTACTGCTGGCCCCGCTGGCCGCCGCGGCCCTGGCTCTGGCGCCCTCCCCGGCGCTGGCGCACGACGTCCTGACGGGCTCCACCCCCGAGAACGGGGCGAGCCTGGACACCGTCCCCGAGGAGGTCGTGCTGACCTTCAACAACTCCCCGCTGGAGAGCGACAGCGGTAACGCCATCGTCGTCACCGGCCCGGACGAGGAGACCACCTACGAGGAGGGCGAGCTCGCCTTCGACGGCACCGAGGTGTCGGTGGCGTTGACCCCCCTGGACCAGGCCGGTGAGTACACCGTCGCGTACCGTGTGGTCTCCTCCGACGGCCATCCGATCCAGGACACCCTGACGTTCTCGGTCACCGAGGAGGCCATCGCGGCCTCGGCTCCCGAACCCGAGTCGGAGGAGGACGAGGCCACCGAGGAGATCGCCGAGGAACCCGCCGCAGCGGAAGCCGCGGACGAGACCGCCACCGAGGAGGACGAGGGCGGCCTTTCCCCGGTCGCGCTGGGAGTGGTGGCCGTCGTCGCCATCGCCGCCATCGCCGCGGTCGTGCTCGT
>CALGOD010000691.1 GCA_937957845.1 uncultured Nocardiopsis sp. | reverse complement strand
CGGACAACCTCCTGGGCGCACTGAACGCGGTCCCCCTGCTGCGCATGTACACCAACTCACTGGTGATGGCCGGGATCATCACGGTGTCCCAGCTGCTCACCTCCGCCCTGGCCGCCTACGCCTTCGTGTTCCTGCGCTTCAGGGGCAGCGCGGTGGTGTTCGCGCTGTTCCTGTCCACGCTGATGATCCCGGGCGAGGCGACCTTCATCCCCAACTACCTCACTCTGTCCGATTGGGGTCTGTCGAACACCTACGCCGGGTTGGTCCTGCCCTTCCTGGCCTACGCGTTCGGCACGTTCCTGCTGCGCCAGAGCTTCAGGCAGTTCCCCCGAGAGCTGTACGACGCGGCACGCATGGACGGCATGGGCCACCTGCGGTTCCTGTGGACGATCCTGCTGCCGCTGAGCAAGCCGGCCCTCACCGCGGTCGGCATGTACGTGTTCATCACCAGCTGGAACATGTACTTCTGGCCGCTGATCATCACACGCAGCACCGAGATGCAGACCCTCCAGATCGGTCTGAACAGCCTCAAGACCGGAGAGGCCGCCAACCCCGGACTGCTCCTGGCCGGCGCCGCGCTCTCCGTCATCCCCACCCTCGCCCTCGTGATCTTCGGACAACGCTTCATCGTCCGCGGACTCACGGCGGGCGCGGTCAAGTAGGCGTCCCACCCGACCTCCCCCGGTCCGGTGGGACGGTCCGACCCAGAGGAAGCGAGAAACATGACGATCTCCCCCCAGAGGCGGGGCATCACCGCAGCCGCCCTGCTCATGAGCTTGGGCCTGGTGCTCAGCGGATGCTCCGGCGACGGGAGCGGCGGGACCAGTGAACTCGTCGCCCCCGGCCCCGAGGTGCTGGAGGACCTGGACGAGGCGGTCCAGGTCGAGTTCTGGCACAGCATGGACGCCACCAACGGCCAGGTGCTCAACGGCCTGATCGAGGAGTTCAACAGCCAGAACGAAGGCCGGATCGAGGTGACGGGCGCCTTCCAAGGAGACTACGACGAAGCTCTGGCCGGCCACCGGGCGGCCATCCAACAGGGTGAGACCGCCGAACTCATCATGATCTACGACCTGGGCACCCAGTTCATGATCGACTCCGGGCAGACCGTGCCCGCGCAGTCGTTCCTGGACAAGGACGGCTACGACACCGGCGCGATCGAGGACGCGCTGCTCAACTACTTCACCGTGGGGGGGGACCTGCGCTCGTTCCCGTTCAACAACTCCACCCCCCTGATGTACATCAACCGAGACGCCTTCGAGGAGGCCGGGCGCGATCCGGACGCCCCGCCCACCGACCTGGCCGAAATCCGCGAGGCCGCGGAGGAGCTGACGGTACGCGACGACGACGGAACGGTCGTGCAGTACGGGTTCGGCGCCGCGGTGTACGGATGGTTCGTCGAGCAGTTCATGGCCCGTGCGGGCACACCGTACTGCGACAACTCCAACGGCCGCTCCGGACGCGCCACCGAGGTGCTGTTCGACGACCCGAAGATCGTGGAGCTGGTCGACTGGTGGGAGGAGATGATCGACGACGAACTCGCCGTCCAGATCGGCCGCAACACCGACGACGGTCAGGCCGCCTTCACCTCGGGCCGTGCCGCGATGACCCTGGAGTCCACCGGCTCCCTGGGAGGGTTCATCGAGCAGTCCGACTTCGAGGTGGGTGCGGGCTACTTCCCGCTGATCAGCGCGGACGACCCGGGCGGTTCGATCATCGGTGGCGCCTCCCTGTGGATCAACGGTGAGGGCCACACCGAGGAGGAGATCCGCGCGTCCTGGGAGTTCGTGCAGTTCCTGCTGACCCCCGAGTCGCAGTCGGTCTGGCACGCCGGTACGGGATACCTGTCGGTGAACACCGAGGGCTACGAGGGCCCCGAGGCCAGGGAGCGCGCCGAGGAGTTCCCGCAGTTCTCCGTGGCCGCCGCCCAGCTGGCGGACTCCGAGATCAACGAGAACACGGCGGGCTGCATGATGGGTGTCATGTCCGAGGCCCGGGTGGCCGCCGAGGAGGGCTGGGAGACCGCTCTGACCAGTGACACCCCCGCCGAGGAGGCGATGGCCGCGGCCGCCGAGAAGGTGCGCACGCCCATCGAGGAGTACAACGCCTCGGTCGAGGACTGACCGACCACGGACGACCGCGGGGCCGGGGGCGGCGCGCCGCCCCCGGCCCCGCCCACGTCACGAGATCCGGTGAACGGGGCGGGTCAGTCCTCGGGGTCGTTGTCGGGGTGCGCCCAGCCGTTGGGCTCGCATCCCTGAAGGTCCAGGGTCTGCTGCTGCATCACCGGCGCCGGTTCGCCCTCACCGGGGCAGTGCACGTGGCCGTGTCCCAGGGTGTGACCGACCTCGTGGTTGATCAGGTAGATCCGGTAGGTCTCCAGGTCGTCGTCGAAGTGCGGAACACCCGACACCCAGCGGTTCTGGTTGATGATGGCGCGGTTGCCGTTCGCGCAGGAGACGTATCCGTTGGTGTTCAGCGGGGCGCACAACCGGTCCACCGTGTCGGGAGCGGCCAGAAGGACGCGGATGTCGGCGTCGTCCCCGTCGACCCGTTGCATGGAGCGCTCGCCGTCGTCGCCCCAGCTGCGGGGGTCGCCCAGGATCTCCTCCACCGCGTCCACGAAGTCCTCGGCCTTGCCGGGCAGCCCGTCCTCGACCTCCACGGCGAAGGTCGTCAGCGGACCCTCGCCCATGACCTCGCCCTCGCCCTTCATGACGCTGAGCTCACCGTCGGCACTGTCGACCTCCTTCTCCACGGAACGGAGCAGGACGGGGACCTCCTCCTCGGAGGCCTCGTCCCGGTCGGTCGGTGACACACGGCCGCGATCGCTCGTCCCGCTCGCCGAGTCCTGGCCCTCGGCGGAGGTGCGCTGTTCGGAGGCACCGTCGGGACCCCCGTCTCCGACGGGGCCGGAGGCCGAGGTCTCGGTGGGTGAGACGAGGTCGTGCCCGGGCTCGGGCGCGCTGACCATGAGCACGGCGGAGGAGCCTGAGACCAGGCACAGTCCCAGTGCCAGCCCCAAGGGGTACCGGCTGCGTCGGCGGTGCCTGGCACGGGGGCGTCCCGTGGGCGAAGCAGACGTGGGCACGAAGATCCACCTCTCGACAGCGGGTGACGGACCCAGCATGCCAGAGTCCGACCCAAGGAAGAGCCAAGGTCGTCTCCGGTAAGAGCAGGTCCGTCGGGGTTCGTCGTCCCGGCCGGGGACGGGGACGCACACTCGTCGGTACGTCCGCGGGTGTCGTCGGCGGTCCGGAGACGAGTGGCGCGTCCCTTCCGGAAGATTCCCGACGGAAACCCGGCCCGCCGGGCGCCCGGGCCCCGCGGCGCCTATACCCTTCAACCGCAAGAGAGACGACAGGGCTGCTGGGAGGCATGACAGGTGCGCATCGCACGGTTCTCGGCCGACGACGAGGTCGGGTTCGGCCTGGTCGACACCGATTCCGACAGTGGGGAGGAGTTCGTCGCCCGACTGAGCGGGCATCCCCTCCTCGGTGACATCAAGCTTACCGGTGAGCGGGCGAGGCTCTCCGACGTTCGGCTGTTGTCCCCGGTGCTGCCCACCAAGGTGGTCTGCATCGGTAAGAACTACGCCGACCACATCGAGGAGATGAAGGGTGTCACGGGGGAGCCCGGCGAGGAGCCGGTGGTCTTCCTCAAGCCCTCCACCTCGGTGTCCGGACCCAACGACCCGATCTTCTACCCCGAGCTCTCCGAGCGGGTCGACTACGAGGGCGAGCTGGCCATCGTCATCTCCCGACCTTGCAGGGAGGTCCCGCGGGAGCGGGCCAAGGACGTCATCTTCGGCTACACCGTGGCCAACGACGTCACCGCCCGCGACCTACAGCAGAAGGACGACCAGTGGACGCGGGCCAAGGGTTTCGACTCCTTCTGCCCGATCGGGCCCTGGATCACCACCGGTATGAGCATCGAGGAGGCCCAGGACCTGGCCATCACCACCACCGTGGACGGCCGGATCAGGCAGGACGGACGAACGTCCCAGCTCATCCACGACATCCCGGACATCACCGCCTACGTCACCTCCTTCATGACCCTGCTGCCGGGTGATCTCGTTCTCACCGGTACGCCGGCCGGTGTGGGGCCGGTGGAGATCGGTCAGGAGGTCTCCGTGACGGTGGAGCGGCTGGGGACCATCAGCAACAGGGTGGTCTCCCGAGACTGAACCCGCTCCGCGCGTGCCGTTCGGGCCCACGACCGAGGTTCGGCGGCGTCTGACGCCGCCGAACCGCCATCCGAGAACGGAAGGCCACCTGTGAACACCCCCCGCCGACCCCGTAACGGCCTCCTC
>CALGOD010000690.1 GCA_937957845.1 uncultured Nocardiopsis sp. | reverse complement strand
AACCGCGCCTGGGTGAGGCGGTCATCGGGGAACTGCGCCGCCGTGGGCACAAGGTCGAGGTGGTCGGAGACTGGACCCTGGGGCGTCTCGCCGCCGTGGCCCGCGACCCCGATTCGGGCGAGCTCCGCGCCGCCGCCGACGCCCGGGGCTCCCAGGGATATGCGGCGGGACGCTGACCACATCTGACCTGTGGGAAGACGAAACGGAACGGAACACGGTCCGGTATTGGACAGGAAGAAAGGAAGGAGCGGAATGGGAGCGCTTGTTCGCTCTCTTCCTTCCTCTTGCAAAATCGCCCTGTCACTGCTTATGTAGACCCTGTGCGACGGCACAGTGGGAAAGCCCTCGAACGCTTTCCGTCGAACTCCATACCATCACAGCAGGGTGTGCACTGTCTCCCCCTCCCTCAGTGGCTGCCCTGCTCCCCCCTCCTAACCGAGGCCTGCCTTCCCCTCCCGGCTGGGTTGTTCGGACAAGGAGAAACGGGTGGGCCATGGTGTCACCGGCGTGGTGACACCATGGCCCACTCTCGTTTCTCGAAAGCCCCCGGCGACTTCACTCCTTTTGTCCGCGTGTTGTTCATAAGCCCTGGAAATGGCTCGCGCTCAAAAAGAACGGGCACAATCTTTTTGTGCATATGCAGAACGGGCGACCCCCTCGCGCACGCCGTCCCCGGCACCGTTCGGTGCCGGGGACGGGTGACACGGTCAGGGACGCACAACGGGCGGATCAGGTGTGGACCCGCACGGCTCCCGCGTAGTTGCCGGTCCGCACGGGGGTGACGCGCACGTTCAGCCCGGTGCGCGGCGCCTCCAGCATCATGCCCTCGCCCAGGTAGATGGCCACGTGCGAGATGTAGTCGGGCGCGGTGGGATCGGAACGCCAGAACAGCAGGTCACCACGTTCGATGTCGTCGAAGTCCACACGCTGTCCCGCGTTCCACTGGTCGTGGGTCACCCGGGGAATCGACACACCCGCCTCCCGGAAGGCCCACTGGAGCAGACCCGAGCAGTCGAACCCGACTCCCGGCGTGGTGCCGCCCCACACGTAGGGGACGCCCAATTGGCTCTCGGCGTTGGCGATGACCTGTTCGACGACGGACGGGGGCACGGCCTCCCCGCTGACGAGGGACTCGGGTGCGTCCGCGACGAGTTGGAGGGAGACCTCCTCTCCCAGCGCCTCGACCAGGGCCTCGTGCAGTTCCCACAGATCGGTGTCGGGAGCCGAGACCACCAGGGCGTTGCCCCTGGGCATACCGAGCTCGGCGGCACGCGCCCGCGAGACCAGGGCGTCGATCCCGGCGATGCCGGAGGTGGCGTGCGTCCACACCTCCAGGGGGATCTCCCCGCGACCTCCCGCCACACTCACCTCACCGCCCACCTCCAGGTCCCGTTCGGTGCCGACGTCGTTGGACAGGGCGATGTGGCCCTCGGCCACCCCCTGCCAGATCTCGTCGGACTCGGCGGAAGGCCTCGGGGCGTGGTTACGGAAGCTGGAGGGGGACACGCCGAGCACCGAGGTGGGTTCTCCGTCGATCTCCACGCGGGCGGCGTCGACGTTCAGGACGCTCTTCACCCCGTCGATCGCGCGGACGGCCGAGACGGCCTCGGCGGGCAGCGAGGCCGGCGCGACGGCGAAGTACTCGATGCTGCGGGCCTCACGAAAGGGGGCGACGTAGGCGTCACGTCGCAGTCGGGAGGTGTCGGAGACGTCGGGGGTCTCGCCCGCCTCCCCTTTCGCCTGCTCCTCCGCCTGGGGTTCGGTGCCGCCGGCGGAGCCCTGGGCGAGCTGTTCGCTGATGGGGGGACGGTCGTCCACCACCGGCTCGGCCCAGGCGGGTGTCGCTCCGAAGGCGGTGAAGGCGACAGCGAAGGCCGCCGTGGTGCCCGCACACGTTCTCAAACGGCTCCCCACGCGCGGTCGCACCGGTCTGCGGGCCGTCTTGGGGGTGGAGAACCCCTGCGACGCATGGCTTTTCGATGACTTGTCCGCGTCCAAGAATGGGCGTACCCGGACGAGTTTGCAAGAAGTCCACGCCGTCCGATACCAGACGTCCACCTTGCGGTCATTCAACCGTTGGTGAGCAGAGCGTAGTTCTGGGTGATGACCGGGGACAGGGGGAAACGGACCGGTGTGCCCGCGAAAAGGGTGGCGCGGGCCTGGCTCTCGGCCTCGATGACCGCGTTCACGGTCTCTTCCGCGAGGTCGGCGGGCACGTGCAGGACGACCTCGTCGTGCACGAAGAAGACGATCCCGGCCCCCTCCGGCATCGGGGGCAGGCGTCGACGCAGCGCCGCGAGCAGGACCAGGGCCCACTCGGCGGCTGTTGCCTGGACGACGAAGTTGCGGGTGAAGCGCCCCTGGGCACGGCGACGGCGTTCTCCCTCGGGGCCCTGGATCGAGGTCTGCCACCCCCGGGGGACGGGTGAGGTCCGGCCCAGCCAGGACCGCACGATCCCGCCGTTCTCCCCCCTGCGCGCGGCCGAGTCCACGTACTCCAAGGCACGCGGATAGAGACGACGCATGGTGGCCAACAGGGGTGCGGCGTCACCGGAGGTCTGCCCGTACATGGCCGAGAGCATGCCGATCTTGGCCCGCTCGCGGTCCCCGCCCACATGCGCGGCCAGGCGTGCGTACAGGTCCTCCTCCGCCGCGGCGGCGGCCAGGGCATCGTCCCCGGAGACCGCGGCGAGCACCCGGGGTTCGAGCTGCCCGGCGTCGGCCCGGACCAGAACCCATCCGGGGTCGGACCGCACGGCCCCGCGCACCGACCTGGGAATCTGCAGGGCGCCACCGCCCCGGGTGGCCCAGCGCCCGGAGACGACCCCGCCGACCACGTAGTCGGGGTGGAACCGGCCCAGGACCCGGCCGTCGGGTCCTGGGCGTGTGCGCACCCAGGTGTCCAGCCAGGCCCATCCGTTGGCCGAGTGCAGTCGGGCGAGCTCCTTGTACCTCAGGAGCAGGGGTACGACGGGGTGATCGACCTTCTCCAGGACCCAGGAACGGGTGGACTCCACGGGGTGCCCGATCCAGGCCATCGCCTTGAGGACCTGCGCGGGGGAGTCGGGGTTGACCTCACGCCCGACGGCCTCGCCGATGCGGGCGGCCAGGTCGGCGAGCACGGGCGGGCGCTGACCGGACGGGGGGCGGGGCCCCAGGAGTCCGGTGAGGATCCGGTCGTGGACGTCGGGCCGCCAGGGCAGACCGTCGTGGCTCATCTCCACCGCCGCGAGTCCGCCCGCCGACTCCACCGCCGTGAGCAGTCGCATGCGCCCGGGCTCGGGAAGTCGGGCGATACGACGCACCTGGTCGGTGTGGACCTCGACCAGGGCGGCGAGGCGGTCGGCACTCGGAGGCAGGGTGGAACGGTCGGCCTCGAAGAGGGCGGGCTGGACGGTGGTGCCCCCGCCGAGGGGACGGACGGGATCGTCGGGAACGGGACGTCCGTGCAGGCGGGCCCAGGCCGCCCCCAAGGAGGTGGCCTCGCCGTGCCGGGCCTCGTACCCGAGCAGGAGCGCCTCGGTCAGGGCGACGTCGTGGCAGCGTCGGACCCGTGCCCCGGCGCGGACGAGGTCGGGGTAGACGTCCTCGCAGGCCGCCCACACCCACCGGGGCGGCTCGTCCGCGGCCTGTTCGGCCTCGCGGACGGCCGCGGCGAGGTCTCCGACACGACGGACCGGTCCGGTGGGCTCCTCCAGTCCCTGGAGCCAGCCCCCGCCCTCCCCGTCGGCGACCACCGCTATCCGCATGCTCCCAGTCTGTCCTGCGCCACCGACGCTCCACACCCCGGCTCTTCCCGATTCCGCGCCGACCTCGGACACCAGGGGTTCCACGACGACCACGGCCTTCGTCGAAACGGGTGAACGCCCGCGCGAGCTCATGGACGAGGGGCGCGACACGAGAGGGCGCCGTCACCGATCCCGCCGTGCGGGTGCTCGCCGGACGCCTCCCGCAGGGGGTAGGACCGCCGACCGTGTCCGCGTCCGCCGCCTCCACTCCTTCGGGAAGCCCGCGCTGGTCGGATGGGCGCCCCGCCCCGTAGGGGTACGTGGTCCGCCGGGCGTGACGCCCACCGTGTGCTCCACCGGATCGACGAGGGAGGCGGTTCCCGTGCCCGTCACCGCGATCGAACAGCGGGCGGACGCCTACCGATCCCGGTGGGCGCCCCGTCGGACCACGTTGGCCAGGTCCTCCCCCGCGGCCCACCGGGCGAGCTGGGTGTCCATGAAGGCTCTGGCCCTCGGGTAGAAGGAAGCCGATCCGCCCGCCACGTGCGGGGTGAGGAACACCCCGGGCGCCCTCCACAACGGA
>CALGOD010000689.1 GCA_937957845.1 uncultured Nocardiopsis sp. | reverse complement strand
GCGTGAGCACCTCTACGAGATGGACTACCTCCAGGAGGGCATCGGCCTGCGCGCGATGGCCCAGCGCAACCCGCTGATCGAGTTCCAGCGCGAGGGCTTCGACATGTTCCAGCAGATGCTGGAGGCCATCAAGGAGGAGTCGGTCGGCTACCTCTTCAACGTCGAGGTCCAGGTCCGCAAGAAGGAGGAGCCCGCCCTCACCGCGGCCACGGCGGCGCAGACGGCGGCCACCGTCGGCGGAGGCGCCGGCGCGACGGCCGTCGCGACCGCCGTGGAGGAGGAGGTCGAGGAGGCCGCCTCGCCGGTGGAGGAGGCCGAGCCCGCCGAGGACGTGGTCGTCCCCGGCTTCGGCGAGGGGCAGCCGAGCAGGCTCCAGTACTCCGCGCCGAGCGAGGACGGCGGCGTCGAGCGGCACAGCGAGGCGGCCGACGAGTACGCCGGTACGCCCCGTAACGCGCCCTGCCCCTGTGGCTCCGGGAAGAAGTACAAGAAGTGCCACGGTGACCCGGCGGCCAAGTAGCCACGGGTAGTCCGGAAAGCGCGTGGGCGCCCACCAGGGGGAGGGCGCCCACGCGCTTCGTCGTCAGCCCGAGGATTCCGTACCGGAGCGGTCCTTCCCCGAGTCCGGCGGATCCGGTTCGCCGCCCTTGCCGCCCCCGGTCCGCGAGGGCACGCTCTCCTCCGGATCGTCGGGGTCCTGTTCGCGGCCCGGTGTGGGGATGTCGAACCGCTTGATGAGCACGTAGAAGATCCCGAAGTAGACCGCGAAGTACACCGCCCCGAGCAACAGGATCAGTCCGAGCCCGGTCGTGTTCTCCTTGGTCGCGTTCAACAACAGGTCGATCAGCCCCGCGGAGAACCCGAAGCCCAGATGGGCGTCCAGTGCGTTCAGGATCGCCATCGAGACGCCGGTCAACACCACGTGCACCACGAACAGCACAGGTGCCACGAAGATGAACGCGTACTCCACCGGTTCGGTGATGCCCGTCACGAAGGCGGTCAGCGCCGCCGGGATCATGATCGATCCGATCTGCGTCCGGCGCTCCTTGCTCGCGGCCATCCACATGGCCAGAGCCGCTCCGGGAAGACCGAACATCAGCACCGGGAAGAACCCGGACAACAGACCGCCCGCGTCCGGGTCACCGGCGAAGTACCGGGTGATCTCGCCGTGCGTCACGGTGCCGTCGGGGGCGGTGTAGGTGCCCGAGACGAACCAGATGAACGAGTTGACCACGTGGTGCAGACCCATCGGCAGCAACAGCCGGTTGACCACGCCGTAGAGCCCCGCTCCCAGCGCGCCCGCGCCGACGATCGCCTCACCCAGGTTCTGGATCCACACGCCCACCACGGCCCACACCAGCCCCAGGACCACGCCCAACAGCAGGGCGGCGAACGCCGTCACGATGGGTACGAAGCGCCGACCTCCGAAGAAGCCCAACCAGGTGGGCAGCTTGATCCGGTGGTAGCGCTGCCACAGCAACGCCGCGAGCAGTCCCACCGCGATGCCGCCGAGCACGTCGGTCGGGTTCTTCACGGCGTGGTCGATGACGGGCATGACCCCGTTCACGGCCTCGGGGTCGGTCAATGGTTCCCGTGTCACGGGGTCCACGGCCAGGGGATAGGTCGTCAGCCGTGATCCCAGGTCGCCGGTGGGGCCGTCGAAGGTGACCATCGTCCAGGTCGACACCCGGTCGAACACCACGTATCCGACCAGCGCGGCCAGGGCGGTGGAGCCGTCCGAACGTCTGGCGAAGCCGATCGCCACGCCGACGGCGAACAGCAGGGGAAGGGCCTGGAAGACCGCGTCGCCCGCCGTGCCCACGGCGCCCGCGACCGGTTCCATCCACCCCATTCCTCGGAGGCCGGCCAGGCCGTCGGCGCCGAGGAGATCGTCCTGGCCCAGGCGGAGCAGGATCGCGGCGGCGGGCAGGACCGCGATGGGCATCATCAGGCTGCGCCCGAGTCTTTGGAGAACGGCGAGCGCGGAGGAGCGTCTCGGCTTCTTCTTGGTCGTGCCGCCCGGGGGGGGGGGGGGGGCGGGGGGGGGGGGGGTGTGGTCCGAATTGGTGGTCGGGGGGTTCCTCCCTCGGACACGCGCCTTGTGGGCGCGGGGGCGTCAGTCGCCGTGCCGCCGCGGATCCAGTCGGGAATGCAGCTGGTAGCGGTCGGCGCGATAGGTGGACAGTGCCAGTTCCACGCACTGTCCCTTGGCGAAGCTACGGCGCTGCATCACCAGCACCGGGCTTCCCACTGGTAGGCCAAGGAGTCGGGAGTCGGCCGAGTCGCAGATCCCGGCCTCGATGGTCTGTTCTCCGGAGTCCAACAGGATGTCGAACTCGTTTTCCAGGACTTCGTAGAGGGATCTCTCGGCGAGATCGAAGTCCTCCAGACCCGGGACCATGGCGGCGGGGATGTTGGACCTCTCCACCGCCATGGGTTCGTCGTCGGCGGTGCGCATGCGTTCGATGTGGTGCACCAGGGTCCCGGGCTCGATGTCGAGCATGCGCGCGGTGTGCCCGCTCGCCGGGATGACCTGGCGGATCAGTTCGCGCGCACCGGGTTCGAAACCGCGAGCGCGCATGTCCTCGCTGAAGGAGGCCAGGACCAGCGACATCGCGATCTTGGGGCGGGCGATGAAGGTCCCCTTGCCGGGGACCCGGTACAGCCGTCCCTCCGCCACCAGCAGATCGATGGTCTGGCGGACGGTCATCCGCGAGAGCCCGTAGGTGGTGCTCAGCTCACGCTCGGAGGGGATCATGTCGTCCACGCCCAGGCCCTCTTCGGCGATCCAGTCCAGGAGCAGGTCGCGTAGCTGGCTGTACTTGGGAAGCGGGCTGTTGGGATCGATCGACATGAGAGGTCGGCCTTCTCGGTGGGCGGATGGAGCTGGCGTCAGACCTTAGCGCGCCGTCCGCGCTTGGGGCATCGGAACCGGGATGGGTCCTGAGCCGGGACAAGAAGAGTGCAACTGGTATAGTCCGGACTAGACCACAGCTTCACCCGCGTGTCAAACACCTAATGTAAGCCGGTTCACACCACCTACCAGGGAGAATCGTCTATCAGGTCGGGTTGGGGCGGTACGTTCGCTTTTGCCTGCAGTGGACGGTGCACCGTTACCGGAACGGCCCAGCTCGCGGACCGACGCCGCAACCCGACCATCGGGTACCGCCCGCCGCTCACCGCCCGTCTCACACAGGGGAAGGCCCTTCATGACCACCACGACGAGCATGATGCACTCCGAGATCGCCGAACAGCCGGAGGCGCTACGGCGCACCTTCGCCGAACTGCTGCCGCTGCGCTCCGAGATCCAGGCCCTGAGCAGGTCCGCCAAACAAGTGCTGTTCATCGCACGCGGTTCCTCCGACAACGCGGCGGTCTACGGCAGCTACCTCCTCCAGGTGCACACCGGGTACCTGGCCACCCTGGGCTCACCCTCCATCGCCACCGTCTACGGCTCCAAGGTCGACCTGTCCGACGTGCTGGCCGTGGCCATCTCCCAGTCCGGCAAGACGGAGGAGATCGTCGAGACGATGCGTTGGGCCGCCGACTGCGGCGCGCGCACTATCGGGATCACCAACGGCGAGCAGTCCCCGCTGGCCAAAGAAGCCGACCTCGCTCTGGTCACCCGTGCGGGGGACGAGGTCGCGGTCCCCGCCACCAAGACCTACAACACCCAGCTGGCCGCCCTCGCCGTCCTCGCGCTCGGCCTGGGCGCCGACCTGAACCCCGGCGACCTGGACCGCGTCGCCGACGGTGTCGAGGAGACCCTGGCGGCACCCACCGACGCCCTGGAGGAGGTCGTGGAGCGGATGGTCGCGGTGGAGGCGGCGATCGTCGCCGGACGCGGCATCGTCTTCTCCACCGCCCTGGAGGCAGCGCTGAAGCTCAAGGAGGCCTGCTACCTCTACGCCATGGGCATGTCCTACGCGGACCTGCTGCACGGTCCCATCGCCGTGGTGGACTCCCGTACCCCCGCCCTGTTGGTGGCCTCCCCCAGCGGCCCGACCCTGCACGGCACGGTCGCCCTCGCCGAACGCGCGCGTGCGGCCGGGGCACCGGTCTTCGGCCTCGGCGGTGGTGAGGCCCTGGCCGCCGTCAGCGACCTGTCGGTGCCCATCCCGGACGTGCCGGAGTGGGTGTCCCCGATGAACCTGGTCGTCCCCGCCCAACTGCTCACGGAGCGTCTGGCCCGCAGGCTCGGCTACAACCCGGATGTCCCGCGTGGGTTGAACAAGGTCACCCAGACCGACTGACGGGTCCGCTTCGGGATGGTGTCAGAGGGCACCATCCCGCCCCCGCGCGGTGGACCGCCCGTCGGCCGCCCCATCCGATTCCCACACCCACGCGGTCCGAGCCCTGGTGTGTGTGCGACCGCACACATAGGCTCACCCTCAGACCTGGGGGACACGGCGTTCCCCCTCGCAGAGCACGGAGGAGACATGGCGGACAAAGCAGCGGCGATCGTCGCCGGACTGGGCGGTGCGGACAACATCGAGGAGATCGAGGCCTGCATCACCCGTCTGCGCACCGAGGTGGCCGACCCCGGTCTGGTGGACGAGAAGTCCCTGAAGGCGTCGGGGGCCCACGGTGTCCTGGTCTCGGGCAACGTCGTCCAGGTGGTGGTCGGTCCCGAGGCCGACGCCCTCACCGACGACATCCGGGACCTGATCGACTGACGCCCGTCCCCTGAAGACCCCTCGGAGCGACCGAGGGGCCCGCATGGCGACGGGCGGACGAAGGCCAGAAGAGAACACAGCCGGCTGGATGAAGCCCTTGTGGGCGGGAAGGCGTTCCCCATGTCCGAAACGACCGACGCCCTGCGCGTACTCTCCCCCGTGCCCGGAACGGCACTGTCCCTCGACACGGTGCCCGACCCCGTGTTCTCCCAGTCCATGGTCGGTCCCGGAGTCGCGGTCCACCCCGAACCCGGCCAGGAGGGTGGGCAGGAAGGCCTCCAGAACGCGGTGGCCCCCATCGGAGGGACCCTGGTCAAACTGCATCCGCACGCGTTCGTGGTGATGGCACCCGACCGGCGCCGTGGCGTGCTCGTCCATCTGGGCATCGACACCGTCCAGTTGGCGGGGGAAGGGTTCACCCTCCTCGCCGCCGAGGGCGACGAGGTGCGGGCGGGCACCCCCGTGATCCGATGGTCGCCGGGGACCGTCGCGGCGGGGGGACGGCCTTCGGTCGTGCCCGTGATCGCCATGGACGCCCGGGCCGAGGAGCTGGGAGACGTCACCGACGGTGCCGTGGAGAGAGGGGATCTCCTCTTCACCTGGAGCTGAGCGGCCGGTGCGTCGGTGACCCGTCCGAGCCGTCCTCCCTTTCCGCACGTCGGCCGTGGTGGGACGCCCCGACCCGCCGTGGGGGGTATCCTCCGGCGGCGAACCCACCTTTCGCCGGAAGATGAAACCCGTCATGAGACTGTCCGTTCCGCACGCCTTGGCTCCGGCCTGCGTGGGACTCGCCCTGATCACCGCAGCATGCACCAACGAGGAGGTGGGTTCCTCGCAGGAGGATCACGAACCCCGGCCGTCGGCCACCGCCGAGGACTTCGAGCCCGTGCTCGCTCCCGAACTGCTCTCGGGAATGGACCTGGACGACAAGATCGGTCAGCTCCTCGTCCTGACCGCGCAGGGCACCTCGGCCGCCGACAACGCCGCGCAGATCGAGGCCTACCGGCCCGGTGGCCTCATCTACTTCGACGCCAACCTCGACGACGCGGAGCAGATCGCGGCCATGTCGGCGGGTGTCCAGGAGATCGCGGCCGAACAAGGGCAGGGCGTGCCGCTGTTCCTCGGCATCGACCAGGAGCAGGGCCTCGTGGTGCGGTTGCCGGTGGGCACCCGTTTCCCCGACGCCATGGCGGTCGGAGCCACCCGTGACACCGAGCTGGCCGCCCTGCGCGCCGCCACCACCGCCGAGGAGCTCACCGCGCTCGGCATCAACCTCAACTACGCGCCCGACGCCGACGTCAACACCGACCCGAACAACCCGGTCATCGGAATCCGCTCCTTCGGTTCCGATCCCGACCTGGTCGCGCAGATGGCCGTCACCGAGGCGAACGCCTACTCCGAGGGCGGGGTCGTGCCGGTGGTCAAGCACTTCCCGGGCCACGGCGACACCGACGTCGACAGCCACACGGGATTGCCCGTCATCGACCTGCCGCGTGACCGTTGGGAGGCCGAGCACCTGCCACCGTTCCGGGCGGCCGTCGACGCGGGCGTGGACGCCATCATGACCGCGCACGTGCTGATGCCGCGGCTGGACGAGAGCGAGGACCCCGAGCCCGCCACCATCTCGCCGACGCTGATCGGCGGGATCCTCCGTGACGAACTGGGCTATGACGGCGTGGTCACCACGGACGCCCTCAACATGGAGGGTGTGCGCCAGCGCCACTCCGACGGCGAGATCGCCGTACGCGTCCTGGAGGCGGGTGTGGACCAGCTGCTCATGCCGCCGGACCCGGCCGCGGCGGTGTCCTCCATCCGTGAGGCGGTCGAACAGGGACGTCTGACAGAGGAGCGCATCGACGAGTCCGTGCTGCGCGTCCTGACGCTCAAGGAGAAGCGCGGGGTGCTGGAGACCGGAGCGGTGGACGTGGCGGGCGCCGCCGCGGTCCTTGAGGACCCCGCGCACGCCGAGGCGGCCCAGAAGGTGGCGGACGCGTCCGCCACCCTGGTGCGCAACCAGGAGGACCTGTTGCCCCTGGGACAGGGGACCAGTGTGAGCGTGCGGGGCGAGGGCGCGGAACAGATCACCGCGGCTCTCACGGAGGCCGGGATGAACGTGGTCGACGGGGACGCCGACGTCGTGGTGGTGGGCACCGACGGTGCGCGCGGTTCCCAGGAACAGCGGAGCATGGTCGAGTCCGCGCGGGCCGGGGGCGCTCCGGTGGTCGTGGTCTCCCAGGGGGGACCCTACGACCTGGAGGCCTTCCCCGAGGTGGAGGCGTTCCTGGCCGTCTACTCGTCCGTGGACGTGTCGAGGAAGGCCGCCGCCCGGGTCATCGCCGGCGAGGTGAAGCCGTCGGGCGAACTGCCGGTGGACATCCCCGGAGCGGACGTGGAGGCCGGCACCGGCCTGACCTTCTGACCTCGGCGAAGGCCCAGTGTCATCGGAAGGTCCGGCGGTTGAAAAGGGCGGGGAACGGGAAGAACCGTTGCCCGCCCCGCCCCGGATCCCCGGGACCGGGCGGACGGCGTTCACCTGTCGCCCGTGGCGGCCGGTGAACGCCGACACCTACGAGCAGGGAGGGGAACGGATGGAGGGCACCCCAGGGGTGAACGGGAACCGGCGCGGAGTCATCTGTGACTGGGGCGGTGTACTCACACCGCCGCTCCTCGAGGGCATCAGGGCCTGGTTGTGCGCTGACGGTATCGACATCGACCACTACTACGAGGTCACACGTCCCTACTTCGACGGCAGTCTCAACGGGGACAACCCGGTGCACGCCTTGGAGCGGGGCGAGATCGACACCTGTGAGTTCGAACGCGAGTTGGCGGCACTGCTGCGCTCCACGCACGGCGGGCCGGTGGTGGCCGAGGGGCTGATCGACCGCATGTTCCGCAGTTTCGATCCGGTGCACGACATGTACGAGACACTCCACCAGGCCAGAGCGGGAGGCGCCGGCACCGCCCTGCTGTCGAACTCCTGGGGTAACTGCTACCCACGTGAGTACTTCGACCGTACTTTCGACACGGTGGTGATCTCGGGTGAGGTGGGCATGCGCAAACCCGAACCGCGCATCTACCTGCACACCTGTGAGCGGATGGGCCTGATTCCGGAGGACTGCGTGTTCATCGACGACCTGGAGCACAACGTCCGCACCGCCGAGGAACTCGGGATGACCGGCATCCTGCACACCGACGCGGCCGCCACGAAGGCGGAGCTGGAACGGTTCCTGACCCCGGACGGAGCGCCCCCGGCCCCGGGGCAGAAGGTGGCCTGAACCCGGCGGGTCGCGGCCGCCCCCCCGCCACACGTGGGGACGGCCGCGCGGCCGGGGTTTGGCACACTTGGGGTTTTCAGACCACGTCCCGGAGAGCCGTTCGTATGTACGTCTTCCTGCCCAGCACCATCCCCGCCCTGGCCCGACTGTTGGAGGAGGGGCGGCTGGAAGGTGCTCCGCTGACCGCCTTCACGGCCGATCCCGAGCCGGGGGAGGACGTGGAGGAGGTGGAGTACGAGGCGATGTACGCCGCCGCGGAGGAGTCCCTGGCGCTGTTGGCCTCCGATCCCGACGCACCCCGCCGCAGGGTGGTGTTGGCCGCGAACGTGCCCGATCACGTGGTCGAGTACGAGGGCGGGGCGGAAGAGGGTGTGGCCAGGGTGAGGGTCGCCGGAGCGATCCCCCTCAAGAGGCTGCTCTCGGCGCACGTGGACGACGCCGTCGCGGCCCGGGACGTCGCCGAGGCCGCCCAGGATCCGACCTCCGAAGCCGCGGAGGAGCACGAGTTGATGTGGTTCGCGGTGCAGGAACTGCGCTACCTCGTCCAGGAGGGCGGGGAGTGATCCGGACCCGGCCGGACACCGGCGGGCGGATCCGTGCCACCGCATGGGGGCGGGGCGACGGTCGATGACCGATGGCGGTCCCGCCTCCGCCGGGGCCATACGGCAAGATGGAGTCGTCCTTACCGGTCCGTCTTGCGAGGAGTTCGCCATCAGCCGCCTGGTGCTATGGAACATCGACCTCACCCTCCTCGACGTGGGGCAGGTGATGAGGGCCGCCTACGCTGAGGCCTTCGAGAAGGTCACCGGTGAACCGTTGGTCTATCTGACCTCGGCGGCCGGCCGCACCGACTCGGAGATGTTCTTCGAGTTCTGTGCCCGCAACTACGTCGACCTCGACCCGGACACGAGCGTTTTGGGCGAGTTCCTCGACGCGCTGGAGGAATCCTTCGGCGAGCGCTCCGACGAGCTGCTCTCCAAGGGGCACGTGATGCCGGGAGCCGCGGCCTCGCTGGCGGCGGTGGCCTCCATGCCCGACACGATCCAGACCGTGGTCAGCGGCAGTACCCGCGCCAACGCCACGACCAAACTGGTCGCCTTCGGACTGGACGCCTACTTCGACCTGGACATCGGCGGGTTCGGTTCGGTCAGTTACCCCAAGTCCAGTCTCATCCAGTCCATCCGACTGCACGCCGCGGGCGAGGGCGGACGGCCCTACACAGAAGAGGAGACGGTGTTCGTCACCGACTCCGTACCCGACGTGCGCGCCGCGACGATCGGCGGCGCGGTACCGATCGGGGTGCTCAACGGCTCGGCGACCGAGGGGCAGCTGCGCGACGCCGGCGCCGCCATCGTCCTGCCCGATTTGACCGACCCGCGCGCGGTGATGACCGCGGTTCACCAGGCGACCCAGGAGAAAGCCCGATAACGACATGTTCGTCGCGTTCGAAGGGTAGGAGCTGTCCGTGTACGCCACCAATGTCACAAATAACCCATTTCTCACAGTACGCAACATGCATGTAACGGTGTTGGCCCTGCCCCCGCCCCTGAAAGGCAGTAGCCTGGTCAGCGGGCCGGGGAGGGACAACGAGGTCCTCAAGCTCCGGCCCCTCGACGCCTGTGCGCACAGGTCCGAACCCGACAACCAGCCGTCCTGGGCGCTTCTCCGCCCGGGAAGTTCACACGTCAGCACAAGAGTTCACAGGTCACAGACCAGATGTTCTGCCGGCACTCATGCGACGTTGCTCACAAAGGAGTGAGAGATCCCTATG
>CALGOD010000688.1 GCA_937957845.1 uncultured Nocardiopsis sp. | reverse complement strand
CGGGCCCAGACCGTTCTGCACACCCTCCTGGGCTGGATCGCGCAGTGGGGCTGCCTCGGGGCCGCCGCCACCGGGCTGTGCGTCCGTCCCATGCGCAACTACCAGGAGGCCGAGTGGGCGGCGGTACTCGGACTCGATCCCTCTTCGACCCCCGCCTATCAGCTCTGGGTACGCGCCGAACGCGGTTCCTACATGGACCTGCCCGTCGACGCCGCCCGCTGAAGAGGACCCGAGGCGACCGCGCGCCCGGTCCCGTCCCCGCGCACAGCCGCGATCCCCCACATACCAAGGAGGCCCCATGACCCGTCACTGGTCGGCCGTGTACGTCTACCTCCACCGCGACCGCGACCGCATCGACGCCTTCCTGCTGGAGCATCTGGCTCCACGCGCGGAGGAACTGGTGTCCGGAGGTCGGGCCAAGGCGTGGTTCTTCCTGCGTTACTGGGACGGTGGCCCCCACCTGCGTGTACGTTTCCTGGACGCCGACCCCGAAGCGGTCCGTGAGTTCTCCGAGAGCATGCGCGAAGCCGCGGGGAAGACCTCCGACGAGGCGATCACCCTGGACAGTGCCGCCTACTACGCGGACCTGCCACAGGCCGACCCCGGGCGCTGGCACGGCGACGGCGACGTCGTCGAGGCCGTCTACGAACCGGAGACCGAACGCTACGGCGGCCCTCGGGCGTTGGAGGTGTGCGAGGACTTCTTCTGTACCGGTTCCGCCATCGCCCTCGCGGTGCTGCGCTCCGCGCCGCGGACGGACCAGCGCCAGGTCGTGGCCGCCGACCTGACGTCGCTGGCCTTCGGGATCCTCGGACTCTCCGACGTGGAGGCCGTACGTCAGGCCCGCGGATACCACGCGGCCTGGGACTACTCCGCCGAGGTCGCCCGGGGCGTCAGCCGTGCCAGGGAGGAGGCCGAGACCCTCTTCCACTCCTCGCCCTCGCGCTGGCTCCAACGGCGCAGGCGTGTGGAGCGTCTGGTCTCCGGCGCGGGTTCCTCCACCCACCACCTGTGGCACCGGGCACTCGGCGAGACCGTGGCGAAGCTACGCCGACTGCACCAGGAGAAACCGCTCACCAACGACCTCACGCGCATCGTGTGGTCCCTCCTGCACATGACCAACAACCGACTCGGTCTGGACATCGAGGACGAACGCCGTATCGCGTGGCTGCTGTCGCTGTCCTATCCCAGGTGGGAACCGGTCGATGACTTCTTCGGCCCCGAGGTGACCTCGCCCGACCGGGCCTACGCGGAGGCGAGCAAGTACCGCACGGCGACCATCGGCGGTGCGCACCTGCCTCGGCCGGTACCGGCCGAACGGCTCTCCGCCCAAGGAGCGCAGGGCTTCGGTTCGGTGGACCTTCCCGAACCCGCCCCGTTGACCCTGCCGATCGGTGACGTGTTGGCCCGCCGTCACAGTGCCCACGGGGACTACGGTTCCCACCTCTCCCTGCCGGACCTGTCGTCCCTCCTGGGGCACGCCGCGGGGCTCAGTCACGCTCGCGCCGAGCCGTCGCTTCGACTGACGCCCCGCAACCACCCGAGTCCGGGGGCGGCCTACGCCACGCAGGTGTGGTTGATCGCCCGACACGTGGCGGGCCTGGACAGAGGGACCTACCGGTACATCGCCGAGGATCACCGTCTCCTCCGGGCCGACCGGGACACGGCGGCGGACCGGTTCTGGGAACTGTCCCCGTTCCTGCGGAGCTCGTCGGACGGACGTCCGGGGGCCGTCGCGGACACGGTCGGCGCGCTGGTGGTGCTGGTGGGGGATCTGGGAAGGCTGCGCGAGGGTTACGGCCAACGCGCGCTGCGCCTGCTCCTGCAGGAGGCCGGACACGTGGCACAGAATCTGACCCTGTGCGCGACGGCCCTTGGCCTGCGGAGTCTGGTGGTGTCGGGGTTCGCCGACGACGCGGTGAACGAGCGACTGCACCTGGACGGAGTGGACCGGACCGCACTGACGCTGTTGCCGGTGGGCTCGCGACCGGAGGCGGACGCGCACCGGCGCTGACCGGGGCGCGGACGCCGGACACCCCCGTGGAAGGGTGCCCGGTCCCGTCCCGCCACATCGAGGAAGTCTCACCCCACTACACACAGAACGTCACCGTATGTCCGAATTTCGGCTTTTGTGTGAGTCTTATGTCCTCTGCGACACACCTCCCTATCCCTACTGGCGCACATGTCTACTGGGTAGTAACATTGACTTGTTACTAGTCGGTAGATCCGCGTGTACAGACACCGCGGCCGGGACACAGCGGAGCTGTCCATGACGCATTACAAGAGCAACCTGCGCGACATCGAGTTCAACCTCTTCGAGGTCTTCAGGCGCCAGGACATCTTGGGCCAGGCCCCCTTCGAGGAGCTCGACGAGGAGACCGCCCGCACGATCCTGGACGAGGTCAACCGTCTCGCCACCGGTGTCATCGCCGAGTCCTTCGAGGACGCGGACCGCAACCCGCCGGTCTTCGACCCGAAGACCAACAGCGTCACCATGCCCGAGAGCCTGAAGAAGTCCTACCAGGCCTACATGGACGCCGGCTGGTACAACCTCGACCTCGGCCAGGAGCTCGACGGCCTCGGTGCCCCCCGTTCCCTCGTCTGGTCCGCCGCCGAGTTGATCCTCGGTTCCAACCCCGCCGTGCACATGTACTCGGCCGGCCCCGGATTCGCGAGCATCCTTCACTCCGAGGGCAACGAGAAGCAGAAGGAGTTCGCCAAGCTCGCCATCGAGCGCGGCTGGGGCGCCACCATGGTCCTGACCGAGCCCGACGCCGGCTCCGACGTCGGCGCCGGCCGGACCAAGGCCGTCGACCAGGGCGACGGCACCTGGCACATCGAGGGTGTGAAGCGCTTCATCACCTCGGCCGAGCACGACATGAGCGAGAACATCTTCCACCTGGTGCTCGCGCGCCCCGAGGGCGCGGGTCCCGGCACCAAGGGCCTCTCCCTCTTCCTCGTCCCCAAGTACCTCGTCAACGAGGACGGCTCCCTCGGCGAGCGCAACGGCGCCTACGTGACCAACGTCGAGGACAAGATGGGGCTGAAGGCCTCCACCACCTGTGAGCTGACCTTCGGCGACAAGCACCCCGCCATCGGCTACCTCGTCGGCGACAAGCACGACGGCATCCGCCAGATGTTCCTCATCATCGAGTACGCGCGCATGATGGTCGGCACGAAGGCGATCGCCACCCTCTCCACCGGTTACCTCAACGCGCTGGAGTACGCCAAGGAGCGCGTGCAGGGCAACGACCTGGCCGCCGGCAAGGACTCCCCCAAGGTCACCATCACCCACCACCCGGACGTGCGCCGCAGCCTCATGACGCAGAAGTCCTACGTGGAGGCCATGCGCGCCCTGGTCCTGTACACCGCGACCCAGCAGGACGCGATCCAGATCGCGCAGGCCCAGGGGCGGGACACCGCGGAACTGGAGGCGATGAACGACCTCCTGCTGCCGATCGTCAAGGGCGTGGGCTCCGAGCGCTCCTACGCTCTGCTCGCCGAGTCCCTGCAGACCCTGGGCGGCTCCGGGTTCCTGCAGGAGTACCCGATCGAGCAGTACATCCGCGACGCCAAGATCGACACCCTCTACGAGGGCACCACCGCCATCCAGGCCCAGGACTTCTTCTTCCGCAAGATCGTCAAGAACGGCGGTCAGGCGGTGGGCAAGCTGGCCGCCGAGATCAAGGCCTTCGCCCAGAGCGACGCGGGCAACGGCCGCCTCAAGGAGGAGCGCGCCCTGCTCCTGGAGGCCACCGAGCACGTGGAGAAGATCGTCGAGCTCATGGTCGGCCACGCGATGGGCTCCGCCGAGAACCCGCGTGAGCTGTACAAGGTGGGCCTGAACGCCACCCGCCTGCTCATGGCCTTCGGTGACGTCGTCCTGGGCTGGCTGCTGCTGCGCCAGGCCGAGGTGGCCCTGAACAACGTCGACGGTGCCACCGGCGAGGAGAAGGACTTCTACACCGGCAAGATCGCCGCCGCGCGCTTCTTCGTCACCGAGGTCCTGCCGCGCATCGCCGCCGATCGTCGCGTCGCCGAGAACGTGACCCTGGACCTGATGGAGGTCCCCGAGTCCGCCTTCTAGGGCGACTCCGAACCCCGAGAGCGGGCGGGGCGGTCCGAGGACCGTCCCGCCCGCTCTTCTTTCCGTGTACGCCCCACGGGCGGCGTCCGACCCGTTCGCCTCCCCGCGTTCGGGGAGGACCCCGCCGGGTCCGGGGAGGCGTCGGCGAGGTCCACCGGGTGGACCGCGAAGGACGACCACGGCACCGCTCGACCCTTTCCGTACCGGGTGTGCCTGGGGTGACCCTGGGTAGCCGCACACCCGAGGGCGCGTCACCGGAACGCGCGGAAGGGGGACACGAGAATGGCACAGGCCGGCGATGACCGCGTCGAGGGCGCGCACGCGTTCGACGACTACGACCGGGTCGCGCTGGTGACCGGCGCGGACAGCGGGATCGGCAGGGCGACCGCGATCCGCCTCGCCCGGCAGGGCTTCGACGTCGGGGTGACCTTCCATCAGGACCAGGAGGGCGTGCACCGGACCGAGGCCGAGATCCGTGAGACCGGCCGACGGGTGGCGGTCCGCCGGCAGGACCTCACCGACCCCGTCGGAGGCTCCGAGGCCGTCTCCGAGCTCATCGAGGATCTCGGGGGCGTGGGCGTCCTGGTCAACAACGCGGGCACCGGTTCCGAGGAGCCCCTGTTGGAGACCGACTACGAGCGCTGGCGCGAGGTACTGTCCGTGGACCTGGACGGGGTCTTCCTCTGCTCGAAGATCGCGGCCGCCCACATGCGCGACGCGGGGCGCGGGGGTCGCATCGTCAACATCACCAGCGTGCACGAGGAGTACCCGCGGGTGAACGCGGGCGCCTACTGCGTCGCCAAGGGCGGAGCCAAGCTGCTCACCCGTGTCCTCGCCCTGGAGTTGGGGCTGTACGGCATCACCGTGAACGCGGTGGCGCCGGGAGAGATCGCCACCCCCATGACCGGACAGCATGAGGAGCAGCCGGCCCTGGACTCACGCGCCGGGTACCCGCTGCCCCGCCCCGGTCACGCGTACGAGGTCGCCGAGGCCGTGGCCTTCCTCGCGCGTCCGGAGGCCTCCTACGTCACCGGGGCCTCGTTGTTCGTGGACGGGGGACTGTCCCTGATGGGCCCGCAGGCCGGAGGCGCCCTCCAGGACGCCACCTGGCGCGCCGGCTGACCGATCCCGCCGAGCGGCCCGGGAGGGCCACGGTCGCACTGTTCGGGGGACCGTGCCCGCTCAGCGCCATCCGGTCACGTCCTGGGAGGACCACCCCGACCACCGGTGGACCTGGACCAGGATGATCGCCTCCTGGACAGGATCCTCGCGGTACTGGACGTACCGTGCCGCGAGTCGTTCCCGGGCCTCGTTCCAGGCCGGTCCCGCATGTGCCACCAGCGCCTCCCCGTCCGCCCTGGCCCACCACAGCCGGTCCCAGTCGTCGCTGTACTCGTCGGCGAGCAGCGAGACCCGGGGGTCGCCCTCGACGTTGCGTATCCGCTTGAGTCGGCACGTGCTCTTCGGCTTGTGGTCCACGGGGATCGCCACCGTGTCGCCGTAGGCCGCGAACACCACGGGCACCAGGTGGGGCCGTCCGGCCCCGTCCACGGTGGCCAGTCTGGCGACACGGCTCGCCGAGAACCTCTCCCTCGACCGCTGCGGGCTCCACTCCATGGGGAAAAGGTCCCATCCGCCCCTCGACGGCACAAGGGGGGACGACGTGTGTCGCCCGCCTCCACGCACGGCCACCGAGGTCTCCTCCGACCTCGGCCGCTACCGGCGGGGTCGGCGCAGGATGAGGAGGTACAGCACCGCGGTGGCGCACGCCGTGGTCACGCACATCGGCACGAAGGCCACCTGGTAGGACCCCGGTTCCTCCGGCAACGCCTGCAGGATGGCGCCGGCCGCCACGGTGCACACCACCGCGGTGGTGAAGCCGCTCATGTTCACCAGGCCGGAGGCGACCCCGGTCCGACTCGCGGGGATGCCGTCGCGCGCGAAGTCGAAGGAGACCGTCGGCGCCAGGGTCTGCCCGATCGCGCTCACCGCCATCACCGTGAGTCCCAGGGCCACGGGCACACCGCCGGGCCAGAGCACCAGTAGCAGCCAGCCCACGGTCAAGGCCGTCCCGAGGAGGAGGGCGAGCCAACGCCGCACGTCGGGCCTGCGTCCGACCACCACTCCCGCGAGCGGGGCCATCCACAGCCCGCCCGCGGCCAACAGCGTGAGGGAGAGGGCGGCCGTCCCCTCGGACAGGCCCAGACCCGCCACGAGGAACGGATAACCCCACAGCACCATCATCATCGTGAACGGCGCCATGACGGCGGCGTGGTGGGCCATGCCGATCAACGGCCCGGTCGCGTGCAGGGCCTCCTTGAGCGCGGCCCACACCGAAATCGGGTCGGCCACCGTGGACCGTCCCGCCGCCCCGGACGGACGATCGCGCACGACCACCAGCACCAACAGCGCCATCAGCACGCTCAGGGCCGTGGTGACCAGGAACGCGGCCACCCATCCGATCTCGCCCAGGGCCCAGGCCAGCGGTGCGGCGCTGGCCACCTGACCGGTCCCGCCGACGACACCGGTGAGCCCGCTGACGAGGGCGTAGCGCGCACGGGGGAACCACAGGGCGGCCAGACGGATGACGTTGAGGAACACCAGGGCGTCGCCGAGCCCGATGAGGAACCGCCCGGCCACCGCCGGCTCGATACCGGGGGCCAGCGCGAACAGGAGCGAGCCGGCCGCCATCGCCACCATGCCCATCACCAGCGTGTAGCGCGGGCCGAGCCGGTCGGCGAGCAGTCCGGCGGGCACCTGGAGGGCGACGTAGACGAGCAACTGCAACATCGGCAACACGGACAGCAGTGCCGGGCCGACGTCGAAGCGCGCCTGCGCCTCCAGGGCCGCCACCCCGAGACCGTTGCGGTGCAGCATCGCGAGGAAGTAACCGCCCACGGCGACGGCCCACACGAGCCAGGCGCGAGCGCCGCCCGTGGGTTCCGCGGGAGCGGTAGTCCGGTCACCGGATGTCTCGGTCTGTGCCACTGGGCGACTTCTCTCCTTTTCGTACGAGCTTTCTCCAGTGTCCTGCACAGAGGAGACCAGGCCCGCCACCGGGGCGAAGAGAACGACGAAACCGAGCGGAACCGCCGCCATACACCAACCTTCGGGGATGGCAAAGCCCGCGTTCGGTTGTTCCAAGGGCGTGCAATCTGCACAAAGTCACACTAAGTCATCAAACAAGAGCGAGAAGTGGCCAAAATGGGTGAGGCTCACGACATCCCACGAGTGTTCGACGCCACCATCCCCCATCGAAAGCAGTCGAACACCTTTTCGGAATACATGCGCTGAACTTGATGTTCTCAGTAAAACCAAGTTGAGACGCTTTTGTTAAATGTGATATTGGCCACACTCAGAAGGCTCGACTACCCCGGGTCAGTTACTGCTAGCATCCGGAGCGCAAAGAATAACCGCGAGGTAACGACACCGTTCGGACCTCGCCAACTTTGTGGAGGGAACCCGCCAAGGCCACCCGGCGAGGCGGAGCCCCTCGAACCGCGGTGATGTGCAGGGCACAGCTGTCACCGCGGCCGCCTAGACCACTGGAGACGACCTTGAGTCACTGGCGCCTGAACAACCCCCGGGCCTCCCGGGCGAAGTCGGCTCTCGCCAGACGAGTCAAGCACAAGCCCCGTCACGCGTTCTGCGCCGAACGCGCGGTCACGGCACTGCTGGGTGAACTCTCCTCCCTGACCCCTCGCCAGTTCTACTGGTCGGGCACCCCCGAGATGGCCGTGGTCTCGGTCCACAACGACGTCAACGTCTGGTGTCGCGACGGACGTTTCTTCTGGAACGACCTCTTCCACGGCGGGACGGTCTCGCACCCCGCGAACGATCCCGTCGGCGCGGCCGAACTCCTCAACCCCTTCGCGCGGGGACCCGAGCCGGTGTACAGCCACGGGACGGTCGTCGGCCACACCGTCGCCGCCTGAGGACACTCCCGCGTTCGCCGGTTCCCCCACCCACGGTTCTCCTCCCGCCTCACACGGGACGATCTTCCACCCGAGGACTTCTGTGCCGTCCCGGGCATGAGGCGCGCCCTCGAGGGGACGGACCGATCGACGAGCGAGGGAGACGCTCCCCTCCGCGGACCGGCGTCCCACCGACCCTCGGATCTTCGGACCTCAAGCCACAAAACCTCACATACGGGCATGCAATCCCTCTGAACGGTTCAGAACCACGTGCAGCGGGCACCCTTCACGCGTTACGGTGACTGCTGACACACCTCCGGGTACCCGCATCGGCTCGAACCCCGGCGGGCCGTCCTCGTCGTCACCCCCCTGCAACACCCCCAGAGGACCCATGCGCCCCCTCAACCCCGACGAACCCGCCCGTCTCGGGGACTTCCGCATCCTCCGTACCTTCCGCCCTCTCCCGCTACCCGATCCTCATGGAACAAATCATGCGTATTCGGGCGAGGGTCCTCGTGCCCTGCCTCGCGTCCTGGCCCTGGTCGCCGCCGCGGTGCTCCTCCTCGGCATGGGCCTGTACTCCTTCTCCGCCCTCTCCTGGGCCCCCGCCGGCATCGATGACACCGGCACCGATGACTGCTCCGTCTCAGAACGGGTCCTCCCCGGCCGCCTCGTCCCGCCGAACGATCCCCAGGTCGTCTTCCCCGACGACGTCCCGCTCGAACTCTCCTTCTCCCCGGACGGCTCCATCCTGGCCGTCTCCCAGATCAACACGGTGACCCTGTGGGACTGGGAGCGATCGAGGGTCATCGCCCAGATCGACCACGACGCCTCCGCCCTGCCGCCGACGCCCGCCTCCTTCAGCCCCGACGGCTGCATGGTCGCCTACGGCACCACGCACGGCGCCGTCGTCGTCGACCTGGGCTCCGGGAAGCGGTGGACCGTCGGCTCGGACCGGCCCGTACGGGCCGTCGCCTTCAGCCCCGACGGCTCCTCGCTGGCGGTCGGTGTGCGAAGCGACCCCGACGGCCGGCTGCTGCACCTGCACGACACCACCACATGGAAGCTGGAGTCCCGACTGGCCGGCTCCACGCCCCTGGGCGCCATCAGGTACTCCCTCGACGGCAGTGTGGTGGCGGGCGGTGAGAACGGTGGTGGCGTCACCGTCTGGAACGTCGACGACCCCCGACCGACCGGACTGATCCGCGACCGCGCGGGGGTGGGAGCCGGCGCCTTCGACCTCCTCCCCGACGGCTCGGGCGTCCTGATCATCCGTTCGGGCACCGTGCTCCTGGTGGATCCCAGGACCGAGGAGGTCGTGCGCGAGTACGTCCCCGGCGCCGACGCGGGCGTCCTGGTCGACGTCGCCTACAGCGCCGCGAGCGGCCGGGTGTTCGCCGCGCGTCTGGATCCCGTCACCGACACCGGCGGCATGGTGGCGTGGGAGTACGGCGCGGCCACCGAGGTGGCGCTGGGACCGGACCTGCCACGTGTGTTCCCCATGGCCCTGTCCAGGGACGGTTCACGGGTGGCGGGCCTGCGCACGGGAAGAGGCGACATCGCGGTCCACGACACCGAGCTGTCCCTGCTCGGCGTCCTGGCCCGCTGAAACGCCGGAGGCCCCGTCGTGGCGCGGACCGGTGTCCACGAAGACGTCGGGTGTCCTCCTCCTCATCCGTCCCGTTCCCGCTATAACGTGA